>JAFSXP010000030.1 GCA_017443965.1 Oscillospiraceae bacterium | reverse complement strand
GAGAATATGGACGCCGTCACGGCAAGCAAATATTTCACCGACGTGCCGCAGTCGCACTGGGCGGTGACGTACATCGGCTGGTGCGCGGCGCAGGGCATCGTCTCGGGCGTGGGCGGCGGCAGGTTCGATCCCAACGGACAGCTGACGGGCTGCGCATTCGGCAAGATGCTGTTGGTCGCCTACGGGCATAACGCCGAGACGGATAAGCTGACCGGCGCGGGCTGGGACACGCACGTTGCCGATCTTCTCAAAAAAGAGGGACGCGATTATCAACTGAAAGTTACGAACGAGCCGCTGCCGCGGCAGGAGGCCTGTCAGATGGCGTATAACTTCACACTCCCCGCCGTCGATATGAGCGCCTATGCCGACACGACGCTCGATCTCAAGGCGGACACGGCGCTTTACAAGACCTACGGCAGAACGTATATGGGCGAGGACGGCGCGGCGATCCTGTGGCCGGGCAACGCCGTCGAATTCACGGCGGAGCTGGGCGGCGATCTGGTCCTGAACTACAGATCCGCGGAAAATCTCTATATCCGCACCTTTGTGGACGGCGAGGAGAACGCCCGCGTCCGCGCGACGGCCGCCGGTTCGGCGCGCAAGGTCAAGGTTGCGTCGAACATCCGCCCGGGCGAGCATACGATCCGCATCGTGCGCGATACGGACATCTCCACCAAGGGCAGCGAGACGTTCTGGACGTCGCTTGATTTCTCGGGCGTCAAGTCCACGGTCAAGGCGACCGAACAGAAGAAGCTGTATATTGAATTCGTCGGCGCGTCGGTCATCTCGGGCAAGGGCGCTTTGCGCGCCGGCGTGTACTCCGTCGACGACGAATGCCACAGCGCCAGCCACGCCTTCGCGTATCTGACCGCGCAGGCGCTGGACGCCGATTGGTCGCTCGTCGCGCGCGGCGGCGCAGGCGTGTCGGGAACGGGCTCCGTCTCGCAGCCGATCTCGGAGTTCTATGAGTACGTAAACCCGTTCAGCGACCCGGAGACGCGCACAAAGTACGATTTTGCCCGCAAGGCGGATATCGTGGTGATCTGCGGCTCGAACGACACTTGCTCATCCGAGGAATTCCGGAAGCTGATGGTGGACTTCGTGAAGCAGGTGCGCGACCGCAACGGCGCGGATACGCCCGTCATCATTATGTACAACCACATGACCGCAAACCGCAACGACGACCTTGTGGCGGCGGCGGAGACGGCGGGCGCGCTGGCGAGTAAGCACACCAGGCACAACGACGGCGGCGCGTCGACATCGACCGCGGCGGCGCATCCCGGCGTGGAAGGACACAAGATCATCGCGGAGGAACTGATCGCGTTCCTGCGTGAAAACGTGCTGAAATAGGAGGGCGCACCATGAAAAAACTGTTTTCGCTGCTGCTTGCCGTTTCGCTGCTGCTGGCGCTGCTGCCCATGACGGTCGCGGCTGACGCGCTGCCCGGCGACGTCAACGGCGACGGCGTGATCGGCGCGATGGACGTGACGCTCATCCGGCGGCATCTCGCGGGCGGCTACGGCGTCGCGCTGACGCAGCCGTCCGTCGACGCGGCGACCGCCGAGGAAAACGAGCTCTCGCTCGTCCCGGGATACACGGGGGGCAATATGATGGGACAGGTCGCGGCGGCGGAGGTCAGCGGCAACCGCGTGATCGGAACGGAGGACGTCGTGCTGCTGCGGCAGTATATCGCGGGCGGCTACGGCGCCGACCTGACCGAGTGCCGCGTTGCGCCCTCGGCGGTGGATATGACGAACTTCACGCCGCCGAAGCATAAGCTGCCGACGGTAGAGGAGCTGGCGCAGCGCGGCGAGGTCTACTACGTCGGCGCGACGCGGGAGAACAAATCTTTCGTCTCGCTGCTGCTCGACCTGACCGGCGACGAAAATCAGAAGACGATCTTTATAGACGAGGGCGAGTATGACATCTTCGCCGAGTACATGGCGGAGGTCGACGCGGGACGCATCGCCGTCCCGTCGGACGAAATCGGCAACGCCACCTACATGGAGGCGGCGGACGGTAAGTGGTACAACGCCTTCGTGCCCAACAACACGGTCGTTTACGGTCTCGGCGACGTCACGCTGCGCTTCATGCCGACCGCGGAGCAGATCACCTACGGCGAAAGCCGCGTCTGGAGCCCGCTGAACATCTTCGGCAGCGTGGAGCTGTACAACCTCAACGTGCTGGTCAAAAACGGCAGATACGCGCTGCACAACGACGACCACAACCGCTACGTCGGCGAGTTTCAGTACTACTACAACTGCCGCTTTGTCTATCAGCTCGGCGACGAGGTCGCGGACGGCAAGCTGCTCGGCTTCAACAGCACCATCGGCTACGGCATCAGCGACGACTCCATCCACTACTTTGACAACTGCGAGATGTATTTTGACGGGCCGGGCAACCACGGCGTGTTCTACGGGCACGACGCGGGCGCGGCTGTGAAGAGTTCTTGGATCTTCCTGAAAGACTGCCACATCCACGCCTCCGACCCGACGAACGTCCGCGTGATCCGCCTGCAGACGCTTGCGAAGAACGTGGCGGACCGTCCCGTCTATACGCTGGTGCAGAACTGCGAGGTCAACGGCGGGCTGCAGCTCAACATGTACCATGCCGAGAGCGTCCAGACCTACGACGTGCTCTTCCTGAACACGCCGCGGATGCCGGTCTCGCGTACCAATGCCTACGGTCCGGTCGTGGATCCGTACACGGTCAAATTCTATTGAGTCGCGGAGGGGATCCCATGAAAAAGACACTTGCGGTGCTGCTTGCCGCAGTCCTGTTTCTGACGCTTCTGCCGATGACGGCATCGGCGACCGAGCTGCCGGGCGACCTGAACGGCGACGGCACGGTCGGTTCGATGGACGTGACGCTGCTGCGGCGGTTTATCGTCGGCGGCTACGGCGTCTACGTGACGCTGCCGGTCGCGGACAGCGTCACGCCCGAGGGCAACGAGCTGTCCGTCCTGGCGCCGATCGAGGAAGACGACGCGCAGATCGCGCCTGCCGACGTCAACGCCGACGGCGTGGTCGGCGTGGCGGATATCACGGCTTTGCGCCGCGGGATCGTCGGCGGCTACGGCGAGACGCTCGTCCCGAGCGGCGTCTACCGCTCCGCGCAGCTCGACCTCAAAGACGAAGCGTCGCTTTACAAGCTGTACGGACGCAGCTACGTGGGCGAAAACGGCGTCGCGATGCCGTGGGTCGGCAACGCCATCGAGTTCACCGCCCTGCTGTGCGGCGATATCTCGCTGCAATACACGTCCGCCGAGAACATCTATATCCAGTCCTATGTGGACGGCGAGGAGAACCTGCGCGTCCGCGCGGCGAGCGGCACGCGGCAGGTCAAGGTCGCGCAGGGCATCGCGCCGGGCGAGCATACGATCCGCCTTGTGCGCGATACGGATATCTCCACCAAGGGCGCGGAGACGTTCTGGACGTCGCTTGCCTTCACGGGTGTGAAGGCAAGCGTCGCGCCGACGCCGCAGAAGGATCTGCTGATCGAGGTCACGGGCGCGTCGGTCGTCTCGGGCAAGGGTGCACTGCGCGCCGGCGTGTACACGTCCGACGATGACAGCCACAGCGCCACCCACGCCTTCGCCTATCTGACCGCGCAGGCGCTGGACGCCGACTGGATGCTGACGGCGCGCGGCGGCGCGGGCGTGGGCGCCACGTCGTCGGTGCCGCAGCCGATCTCGGAGTTCTATGATTATGTAAACCCGTTCTGCGGCGACTCGCGCATTGCCTACGGCTTCGAGCGCAAGGCGGACATCGTGGTGATCTGCCTCGGCTCGAACGACAAATGCACGTCCGAGGAGTTCCAGACGCTGATGGTCGACTTCATCGACCAGCTCCGCGCGCGCAACGGCGAGGACACGAAGATCATCGTCATGTATAACTACATGACCACCTCCCGCACCAACGATCTGATCGCGGCGGCGGAGACGGCGGGCGTGTACGCCTGCCGCCACACCAAGCACAACGACGGTGGCGCGTCGTCGGCGACGGCGGCGGCGCATCCCGGCGTCGAGGGACACCGGATCATCGCCGAGGAGCTGACCGCGTTCATCCGCGAGAATATTCTTGCTTAAACGCAAAACAGAAACAGACGATCCGGATCGCTCCGGATCGTCTGTTTTTATAGCATCCCCTGCTCCATAGCGAGCAGGCGGCATTTTCGGTCGAGCCCGGCGGCGTAGCCGGTCAGGCTGCCGTCGGCGCCGACCACGCGATGACACGGCACGATCAGCAGGATCGGGTTGTGTCCGACCGCGCCGCCGACCGCCTGTGCGGACATGTGCGGCAGACCCTGCTTCTGCGCAAGCTGCTCCGCGAGCTGCCCGTAGGTCACAAAGTCACCGTAGGGGATGGTCAGCAGCAGCTCCCACACGCTTCTGCGGAACGGCGTTGCGTCCATCCGCAGCGGAGGCGTGAAATCGGGCTTTTTGCCTCCGAAATACATGTCGAGCCACCGCACGGTTTCCGTAAAGACCGGCAGCGGCGTATCCGCGCCGCCTTTTGGTCTGTCAAACTGCAGGCCGGTCAGCGCGTCGCCGTCGCTCGTCAGCATGATTTTGCCGAGCGGGGAAGCATAGGAAAAGGTATATTCCATTATTCAGCTTCCACGGCGGCGTTCACGATGTCCGCCACCATATAAAGCGAGCCGCACGCCAGCACTGCGCCGCCGTTTTCCCGCGCCGACGCGATCGCCGCGCGGACCGCGTCGGGGATCGCGTCGTAGCTCTCCGCCTTGCAGCCGAGCGACCGCAGATACGCGGCGAGCTCGCTCCCCGCCATCGCCCGCGGAGACGGCGGTGTGACCGTCACGAAGCGGTTTGCCAGCGGCGAAAGCGTCTTGTACATCAGGGCGCTGTCCTTGTCTGCCAGCACGCCGGTCAGGATCGTCAGATCGTAACCTGCCAGATAGTCGCGGATGTTCTGCGCCATCGCGTCCATGCACTGCGGGTTGTGCCCGCCGTCCACGATGAACAGCGGATCGCGCCGCACGATTTGGAACCGCCCCGGCCATTCGGTCGCAGCCAGCCCTTCGCGGATCGCCGCGTCGGGAACGCGCCAACCCTGCTTTTGCAGCTCGCCCAGCGCGGTCAGTACCACGGCGGCGTTGGCAAGCTGATGCCGCCCCAGAAGCGGGATCGTGTACGTCTCGCCGCCGAAGCGGAACGTCTGCCCGTCAAGGCTGTGCGTCAGCGGCTCGACCGCGCCGACGTCCGCCACGGTAAACGGCGCGCCGACCGCTTTGCACCTGTTTTCCACGACCGCCTCCACAGACGGCGCGTTCGGGTACATCACGCAGCGGCAGCCGGGCTTGATCACGCCCGCCTTCGTCGCGGCGATCTTCTCCAGCGTGTCGCCGAGATACTGTGTGTGGTCGTAGCCGATGTTGCACATCACGGCGACCTCGGGCGCGCCGATGACGTTCGTCGAATCCAGTTCGCCGCCCATGCCCGCCTCCAGCACGACGATCTCCGCGCGCTGTCTGCGGAAAAACTCAAAGCCGATCGCGGTCACCAGTTCAAACTCCGTCGGATGCTCCGCCATCGCCTCGGCGTGCGGCTGTACGAACTCCGTGATCGCGGCGAGTTCTTCGTCGGAGATGCACTGTCCGTCCACCTGCATGCGCTCGTGAAAGCGGAAGATGAACGGCGAGGTATATAACCCCGTGCGATAGCCCGCCTTGCGCAGTACGGAGGCGAGCATCGCGGCGGTGGAGCCCTTGCCGTTCGTGCCGACGATGTGGATGAATTTCAGGTCCTTCTGCGGATCGCCCATGCGGGAAAGCAGTTCCTGCGTGCGCGAAAGTCCGGGCACGCTGCCCTTCCAACTGACCGAGTGGATATATTCCAGCGCCTGCGTTGCGTTCATAGGATCCCGACCTTCCCGAACACGTTGGATTTCAGCAGCAGCCACGTCACCAGCGTGTCGACCGCCGCGACGATCGCAAACTGCACCGCGCGCGCGGCGAGAAACGCAAGGAAGATGCTGTCAGCGTAAATCATGGAAAGCGCCCAGCTCTGGTACAGCACCGATCCGAGCGCCGCCGCGGCACAGTACGCCGCGCCGATGCGCCATATCGTCGGCTTCGCCAGGATCCAGCGCCGCGCAAAGCCGCCCGCCAGACCGTACAGGATCGGCGGCACGCAGAACAGCGGATTGAAGCCGTAGGGCGAAAACAGCGCCGCGCCGAGCGCGTCCTCGGCAAAGCCGACCAGCGCGCCCGCGACGGGGCCGAACAGCAGTCCCGACAGAAACACGGGGATCGACTCCAGCGAAAAGCGCACGCTTTCCGTCGGCGCGATCGCCAGAAACCGCGACAGCACCACGGCAAGCGCTGCCAGCAGCGCGCAGCTCACCAGCGTTTTGGTTGTAAATTTTGCCATAAAAAATGCCTCCGATCGTTGGAGGAGGTTGAGGATATACGTGCCCCTAGGCAGGCGGCAGCGGATCATCACCGCGGGAAGACCCTTCGTCCGTCGGCAACCTCCCATCCGACGGCACTTGACGCGATGATCCTACTCCTGTTTCGGTCGAGAGTATTATAGCGCATTTTTCGAGAATTGCAACCGCTTTGTTTTTGTGCTACAATGGCGAAAAAGGAGGCGGCTCGTATGGAGGATATGACAAAGCTGACCTGTCGGGCGTTTACGGAGGTTTTATCGTCCGACGCGCCCGTTCCGGGCGGCGGCGGCGCGGCGGCGCTGGCAGGCGCGCTGGCGGCGTCGCTCGGCGGCATGGTCGTCAGCCTGACGAAAGGGAAAAAGGCATACGCCGACGCGCAGGAGGAGCTTGCGCAGCTCGGCGGGACGTGCGAGCGGCTCCGTCTGCGGCTGCTGGATTCAGTGCGCGAGGACGCGGAGTGCTTCGCGCCGCTGGCGGCGGCATACCGCATGGCGAAGGACGATCCGGCGCGTCCCGCGGCGCTGGAGACCGCCACCGAAAACGCATGCTCTGCGCCGCTTGCCGTGATGGCGGCTTGCAGCGAGGTCATCTGCGCGGCAGCGCGCCTTGCCGAGATCGGCTCGCGCCTTGCCGTCAGCGACGCGGGCTGCGCGGCGTCGCTCGCCAAGGCGGCGCTGGAGAGCGCGAGTCTGAACGTGTTTATCAACACCGGCGCGCTCCGCGACCGCGAAAAGGCGGCGGCGCTCGAGGAGAAGGCGGAGGAATACCTGCGCTTTGCGCCGAAGGCGGAGGCGGTGCTCTGCGCGGTCCGCGCCGCGGTCGGCGAAAAAAAGACGCCCGCGGTCTGGACGGGAAAGCCGGTCGCGGACGCGCTGAACGATTCGCTCCGCGATCGCGCGGACGCGCTGCGGAAAAAGGGCGTCGAGCCGACGATCGCGCTGCTGCGCGTGGGCGCCGATCCCGCGGCGGAAAACTACGCCGCGTCCATCCGCCGCCGCGCCGCCGCGGCGACCGTGTCGGTGCGCGAACAGACGCTTCCCGGGACTGCAAAGCGCGACGACGTGCTGGGCGCGATCCGTGCGCTGAACGGGGACGATACTGTGCACGGGATCTTGCTGTTTCTGCCGCTGCCGAAACATTTGCGCGGCGATGAAAAGGCGATCCGCGCGGCGCTCGCGCCCGAAAAGGACGTGGACGGCGTCACGGCGCAGAGCGCGGCGGGGACGTATCTCGGCGAACAGCGCGGCTTCACGCCCTGCACCGCCGAGGCGTGCATGAAGATGCTGGACTTCTACGGCTATGACTGCACCGGAAAACGCGCGGTCGTCGTCGGGCGCAGCGCAGTCATCGGCAAGCCGGTCTCGATGCTGCTGCTCGGCAGGAACGCCACGGTCACGGTCTGCCACACGCGGACGAAGGACCTTGCGAGCGAAACGAAAAACGCCGATCTCGTGCTGGCGACTGCGGGACGCGCGGGGCTGATCGGGCGCGGGCATCTGGGGCCCGGCGCGGTCGTGCTGGACGTCGGCGCGAATTGGGACGCGGCGACGGGAACGCTCGTCGGCGACCTGCAGCCGGATGCGGCGGAGGTGACGGCGGCATACACGCCGGTGCCCGGCGGCGTCGGCGTGGTCACATCCACGGTGCTGATGGAGCACGTAATAGAAGCCGCGGAGGCAAAATAAGATGTACGGAGGCAACCTCGGTTGCCTCCGTTTTTTCGCGGAAACGGCGGTACGTTTCCCCCGGCGTCAGCGTCACGCCGCGCAGCCGTGCCAGCTCCGACACGGTGCAGAAGCGGTATTCGCCCTGCAGCCGGTCGATGACGGCAAATGCCTGATCGGCGTTCTCGCGGGACATATCGTGCAGCAGCACGACGTCCCCGTCCGCCAGCTTCCCGGTCACGAAGTCTGCCGCGCCTTTGCGCTTTTCCGTGTCCCAGTCCTCCGGATCGACGCTCCAAAGGATCACGGCGAGTCCGGCTTCCCGGCAGTATCGCCGCACGCCGTCGTCCAGAAAACCGCACGGCGGACGCGCCAGCGTCGGCGCCGTTCCGGTCAGCTCGCGGATGCGCGCCGTCTCCGCGCCCAGCTCCTCGCGGAGCCCCGCTTCGCTCATGCCGCGCAGGTATCGGTGCGTCTGCCCGTGCACGGCGATCTCATGCCCCTGCGCCGCGATGTCGCGGACAAGCGCCGGACTTTCGTCTACGCGGTAGCCGGACAGGAAAAACGTCGCGCGGACGCCGCGCTTCGCAAGTCCCTCCAGCAGATACGCCGTGCTGCGGCGGCACGGCCCGTCGTCGAACGTCAGCGCGGCAAGCCGCCGCGGCGCGGCGGCATGGACGCGCGGCAGCAGCAATACCGCCGCCAGCAGCGCCGTAAGCATGCGCTTCGGCATCATAAAAATCGCCTCCGCGCTGATTAGCTTGTGCAGGATCGGCGGAAAAACAGGCGGAAATCCGCGGAAGTGCAGGAAAAATGCGCACGTTGCATAGTTTTTTGCGCGCGGACGGAAAAAGTTTATTCAAGATTGCGCATTTACATTTTTCGCCGCCGGTATTATAATCAGCGCATAATTTCATATCGCAATGAAAGGATAGAGGCGCAGTCGACATCAGTAGACGCTGCGGGAAAGGCTCGCAAGGCCGTTGCCGCGCCGAAAGGGGAGACTGCCGAAGGAGGGGCGCTGCGAACCCCGCCTGGTCGTGCGGAGAATATCCGTCCGACTGTCGCGTCTGCGAAAAGCGACTGCGGAGAGCTATGGATTGATTGCGGAAAACCGTGCCCGTATTTTGCGGGGACGGCGTTTCCGATCACGGCCGACGCAATCGCGTCGGCTTTTTTTGTTTCCGGGATTGCGGGAACGGAAATTATAGTGTATAATAGTTAAACTGGGTACTATATGTTGACCTTCAGGGAAAGATAAGGGGGAACCGAGCATGACTTCCAATCCCATTTTTCAGGGCGCCGCCAGCGCGCTGATCACGCCGCTGACCGAAAAGGGCGTGGATTTTGAGAGCTACGGCCGCCTGATCGACTGGCAGATCGAGCAGGGCATCGACGCGCTCGTTCTCGCGGGCACCACGGGCGAGGGCTCGACGCTCGACGATAAGGAGCACCGCGAGGTGCTCGCGTACGCGGTCGACCGCATCGCGGGACGCGTGCCTGCGATCTGCACCACCGGCTCGAACGACACGAATTACGCCGTCAGCCTGTCGAAATTTGCGTGCAGCATCGGCGCGGACGCGCTGCTGGTCATCACGCCGTACTACAACAAGACGACGCAGCGCGGTCTGATCCGCTCGTTCACGACGATCGCCGACGCGGTGGATAAGCCGATGATCATCTACAACGTCCCGTCGCGCACGGGGCTGAACGTCGAGCCGGAGACGTATGAGGCGCTGTCGCAGCACCCGAACATCAAGGGCATCAAAGAGGCGAACGGCAACGTCTCCAAGCTGGTCGAGACGGCGATGCGCGTCGGCGACCGTATGGACATCTACTCCGGCGACGACGATCAGATCGTCCCCATCATGTCGATGGGCGGGCAGGGCGTCATCTCGGTGCTGTCGAATATCGCGCCGCGCGAGACCAGCGAGCTGTGCCACCGCTTCCTGCGCGGCGACGTCGCGGGCGCGGCGCAGATGCAGATGAAATATCTGCCGCTCATCCGGGCGCTGTTCTGCGAGACCAATCCGATCCCCGTCAAGGCGGCGCTCTGGAAGATGGGCTTCTGCGAGAATTATCTGCGTCTGCCGCTCGTCACGATGGAACCGGAGCACGCGGAAAAGATGTACGGGATCATGCGCGATCTCGGCATCCTGTAAACGTCATGAGAGTTCTGTTGAGCGGGATCCTCGGCCACATGGGGCGCGAGGTGCTGGCGCTGAGCGGCTGCCGCGGCGTCGAGATCGTCGCGGGCGTCGACCTTGCGGCGTTCGGCGAATGCCCGGTGCCGGTCGCTGCCGATTTTGACTGCGCGCAGGCGGACGTGGACTGCGTGATGGACTTTTCGCACCACGCCGCAACGAAGGCGCTGACGGACTTCTGCGTCAAAAACCGCCTGCCGCTCGTGCTTGCCACGACGGGGCAGACGGAAGAGGAGCAGGAAATGATCTTTGCCGCCGCCGAAAAGATCCCCCTGTTTTTCGCGGCGAACTACTCGCTGGGCATCGCGCTGCTGGCGGAGACGGCAAAGAAGATCGCCGCCGCCATGCCCGAGGCGGAGCTTGAGATCGTCGAAGTGCACCACGACCGCAAGATCGACGCGCCCAGCGGCACGGCGCTGACGCTCGCCGAGGCGCTGCGCGAGGTGCGTCCGCACGCGACGGTCGTCACGGGGCGCAGCGGACACGGCAAGCGCGCCGAAAACGAGATCGGCATCCAGTCCGTGCGGCTCGGCAACATCGTCGGCGTGCATGAAATTCTGATCGGCACGGCGAGCGAGACGATCACCCTCAAGCACGAGGCGCACAGCCGCGCGCTGTTCGCCGAAGGCGCTTACGCCGCGGCGGCATACCTCGTCGGCAAGCCGGCGGGGCTGTATACCATGCAGGATTTGATCACAGTATAAGAGATCACAGGATAAGAAAGGATGTCTCCCATGAAGATCGCGATCCACGGCTACGGCAACATCGGCAGGGGCGTTGAAAGCGCGGCAATGCAGAACCCCGACGTGCAGATCACGGGCGTTTTTACGCGCCGCGATCCGGCGTCGGTCAAGACGCGCACCGGCGTCCCCGTCTACGCGGCGGAGGACATCCGAAAGCATAAAAGCGACATCGACGTCGTCATCCTCTGCGGCGGCAGCGCCACGGACCTTCCCGTGATGACGCCGTCGCTGGCGGCGGACTTCAACGTGGTGGACAGCTTCGACACCCACGCGAAGATCCCGCAGCATTTCGCCGCGGTCGACGCGGCGGCAAAGCAGGGCGGTCACACGGCTCTCATTTCCGGCGGCTGGGACCCCGGCATGTTTTCGCTGAACCGTCTGTACGCGCAGGCGATCCTGCCGAACGGCGCGGACTACACGTTCTGGGGACGCGGCGTCAGCCAGGGACACTCCGACGCGATCCGCCGCATTGAGGGCGTGCTGGACGCGCGGCAGTACACCGTTCCCGTGGGCGAGGCGGTCGACGCCGTTCGCCGCGGCGAACAGCCGACGCTGACCGCGCGGCAGAAGCACCGCCGCGAATGCTACGTCGTCGCTGCCGAGGGCGCGGACAAGGTCGCCATCGAGCAGGCGATCAAGACGATGCCCAACTACTTTGACGAATACGACACCACGGTGACGTTCATCACGCAGGAAGAGCTTTTGCGCGATCACGCCGAGCTGCCGCACGGCGGCATGGTGCTGCGCAGCGGCAAGACGGGACTAAACGGCGAGCATAAGCACACCATCGAATACAAACTGACGCTCGACTCCAACCCCGAATTCACCGCGGGCGTGCTGATCGCGCTGGCGCGCGCCGTCGACCGGCTCAGCCGCCGCGGCGACACCGGCTGCAAGACCATCTTCGACATCGCTCCGGCAGACCTCTCGCCGCTCTCCGGCGAGCAGCTGCGGGCAAAACTGCTGTAATGCTGTGCGCGAACATCGCCGTAAACGGCGAGGGCAGACTGACGTTTGCCGGGCAGGACACGACGCTGCTGGCGCAGAAATTCGGCACGCCGCTTTATCTGCTGGACGAGGACCGCATCCGCGAGAATTGCCGCGCGTACACGCAGGCGTTTTCGCGCCTGTTCCCCGCCGGCTCAAAGGTGCTGTACGCCAGCAAGGCGAACGCCTTCCGCCGCATCTACGGCATCGTGCAGGAGGAGGGGCTCGGCGTCGACGTGGTGTCCGGCGGCGAGATCTACACCGCGAAGGCGGCGGGCTTTGATCTGAAAAACGCCTATTTCCACGGCAACAACAAGACGGACGACGAGATATGCCTTGCCATGGACTGCGGCGTCGGCACGTTTGTCGTCGACGGCGAGGACGAACTTTCCGCCGTCGCGGCGGAGGCGGCACGGCGCGGGATACGGCAGAAGATTTTACTGCGCATCACGCCGGGCATCGACCCCCACACCTACGAGGCGGTCGCCACCGGCAAGGTCGATTCCAAGTTCGGCGTCGCCATCGAAACGGGTCAGGCGGCGGAACTGACAAAGGCGGCGCTGGCTCTGCCGTCGGTCGAGCTGTACGGCTTCCACTGCCACGTCGGCTCGCAGGTCTTCGGCGAGGACGTGTTTGAGCGCGGCGTCGCCGTCATGCTGGAATTCATGGCGGAGATGCGTGAGAAACTCGGCTTCACCGCCGCGGCGCTCGATCTGGGCGGCGGCTTCGGCGTCCGCTACGACGAGGGCGATCCGCTGCTTGACGTCGGCAGGAAGCTGGAGTCCGTCTCCGCCGTGCTGCACGAAACGTGCGCGCGGCTCGGCTATCCCGTACCGGCGTTTCTGATGGAGCCGGGACGCGCGATCGTTGCCGACGCAGGGCTCACGCTCTACACCGTCGGTTCGGTCGAGCGCATTACCGGCTACAAGAACTACGTCAGCGTGGACGGCGGCATGACCGATAATCCGCGCTACGCGCTCTACGGCGCGCTGCACACGGTCCTGCCTGCGGGAAAAATGAACGAGGCGCGGCTTCTGCGCTGCGACGTGGTGGGCAAATGCTGCGAAAGCGGCGACGTCATCCGTCCCGCCGCCGACCTGCCGGAGAGCACATCACGCGGTGATCTGCTTGCCGTCTGCACGACAGGCGCGTATAATTACTCCATGGCGTCGAACTACAACCGCGTGCCGCGACCGCCGATCGTGCTGCTCTCGGGCGGCAGGGCGACGCTTGCGGTGCGGCGCGAGACGCCGGAGGACCTCATTCAGTTCGATCAGTAAAGGTGCGATCACATGAAAACCATCGTCGCAAAATTCGGCGGCACGTCGCTTGCAGACGCCGCGCAGTTTAAGAAAGTACGGGCGATCATTGAAGCCGATCCCTCGCGCCGCTTTATTGTGGCGTCGGCGCCGGGTAAGCGCAACCCTGAGGACCACAAGGTCACGGATCTGCTGTACCGCTGCCGCGATCTGGCGGCGCACGGCGGCGATCCCGCGCCCGTGCTGGAAGAGATCAGAGCGCGCTTTGCCGGCATCATCGAGGAGCTGGGTGTCGACTTCGATCTCGACGCGGAGCTCGCGGCGATCTGCGGTCATCTGCGCGAGCGCGACTATATGGCAAGCCGCGGCGAATACCTCAACGCCAAAATTCTGTCGGCATATCTCGGCATCCCGTTCATCGACGCCGCCGAGTGCGTCCGCTTCGTCCGCGCCGGTCTGCCCGACTATGAGACGACCAACGATCTGATGGCGTTCGCGCTGCGCGGCGCCACGCGCGTGATCATCCCCGGCTTCTACGGCACCGACCAGTCCGGCGTTATCCGCACGTTCACGCGCGGCGGCTCGGACGTCACGGGCTCGCTCGTCGCTCGCGCGGTGAGCGCCGACCTGTATGAGAACTGGACGGACGTGCCCGGCATGCTGTTTGCCGATCCGCGCGTTGTGGACAATCCCCGCACGGTCGAGCGCATCACCTACCGCGAGCTGCGCGAGCTGAGCTATCTCGGCGCGTCCGTGCTGCACGAGGACGCGGTGTTCCCCGTGCGCAAGGCGGGCATCCCCATCAACATCCGCGACACCAACTGCCCCGAGGAGCACGGCACGATGATCGTGCCGGTCGAGAATGAGCGTTCGTGGGAGACGGTCGTCACCGGCATCGCCGGCAAGCCCGGCTTCTGCTGCGTGTCGCTGGAAAAAGGCATGATGAACAGCGAGGTCGGCTTCGGCGCGAAACTGCTGACGATCTTCGCCGAGCACGGCGTTTCGTTTGAGCACTGCCCGTCCGGCATCGATACGATGTCCGTCGTCGTGCAGCGCGAAGCGTTCGCGCCGCAGCGCGAGGCGATCTTGCGCGAGATCGAGGAGGATCTGCACCCGGACTATATCGCGGTGGACGACTCGATCGCGCTGATCGCCGTCGTCGGACACGGCATGGTGCACTCGAAGGGCATCTCCGCACGCGTGTTCCGCGCGATGGCGAACGCGCGCATCAACGTCCGACTGATCGACGCGGGCCCGGGCGAGATGAACATCATCTTCGGCGTAGCGGAGGAGGACTGCAACGATGCGCTGCGCGCGCTGAATAACGCATTGGGATAAATTGTGTTCTGACAAGAAGGCACGGACTTCGTGTGACGAAGTCCGTGCCTTCTTGTGGTGCAGCAACTCGGAGTGTGTTACATTAGAAATTTCTAATGTATTATATTTATAACATATATCTTAAAATATGTCAAGAGGTGTATGTTATGAAATTTGAAGTCAAGCAAACTAAGAATAAAGAAAAATCGGTTTACAAAACAGTTTATTTGAAACAAGCGCTTGTAGATCAAATCAACGAGATTGCAAAAGAGAATAAAACCAGTTTCAATAATGTTATTGTCAGCATGATTGAAGCGTGTCTGAAAAAATAACCTCTTGGATGCTACACCAAGAGGTTTTTTGCTGATTCGGATCATCGTTTAAAACGGTGGGGAAAGGATTGCTTCACGGGGACGGCGGCAAGCTATCTTGTTGACTGTGCCGGGAAATTGCGCTAAAATGGAGCGGGTGATTGGATGCTGGAAAAACTGCGTCTTGTGGAGGCGCGCTATCTGGAGATGGAAGCCAGGGCGGCGCAGCCCGATTTTTATAACGACCCCGCCGCCGCGACGAAGCTCCTGCGCGAACAGAAGCGTCTGGAGCCGGTCGTCACGGCGTACCGGAAATACAGAAAAGCGCAGAAGGAGTGCGTAGAACTGCGCGAGATGCTGGACGGTCAACTCGAGCCGGAGATGCGGCAGATCGCGCAGGAGGAGTACACCGACCTTAAGCGCGAGTTGGAGGATCTCGAACACGAGCTGAAGATCCTGCTTCTGCCGCGCGACCCGAACGACGACAAGAACGTCATCATGGAGCTGCGCGGCGGCGTCGGCGGCGAGGAGAGCGCGCTGTTCGCGCACAGCCTGTTCCGCATGTACAGCATGTACGCCGCGTCGAAGGGCTGGACGCTGGAGCTGATGAACTACAACGAGACGGAGCTCGGCGGCGTCAAGGAAGCGGACTTCATGATCGTCGGCGACGGCGCGTATTCGCGCCTCAAATTCGAGAGCGGCGTCCACCGCGTCCAGCGCGTGCCGGAGACGGAATCCGGCGGGCGCGTCCACACCTCCACGGCGACGGTCGCCGTCCTGCCCGAAGTCGAGCAGGCGGAGGTCGATCTGCGGCAGGAGGATATCGAGATGCAGGTCTACCGCTCGTCCGGCGCAGGCGGTCAGCACATCAACAAGACGTCGTCCGCCGTGCGGCTGATCCACAAACCGACGGGCATCGTCGTCGCCTGCCAGGAAGAGCGCAGTCAGGTGCAGAACCGCGAAAAGTGCATGCAGATGCTGGCGGCAAAACTCTACGAGATCGAGCAGTCCAAACTGGACGCCGCCGTGACTTCGGAGCGGCGCAGTCAGGTCGGCACCGGTATGCGCAACGAGCGCATCCGCACCTATAATTTCCCGCAGGGGCGCGTCACCGATCACCGCATCGGGCTGACGCTCTACAAGATCGACCGGATCATGGACGGCGATCTCGACGTACTGATCGACGCGCTCGTCACCGCCGAACAGGCGGAAAAACTGCAGAAACAGGAATCGTAACATGGAAACTCTGATCTTTACCCGCGCGGACGATCCCGCCCAGCTTGACGCGGCGGCGGCGGTCATCCGGCAGGGCGGACTGCTCGGCATCCCGACAGAGACGGTCTACGGGCTCGGCGCGAACGCGCTGGACGAGGACGCGGTCGCCGCGATCTTCGCCGCGAAGGGAAGGCCGCAGGACAATCCGCTGATTTTGCACGTGCCGGACGCCGGCTGGCTGGCGCGGTACTGCGAAACCGTGCCCGAGGCGGCGTACCGGCTCGCCGAGCGCTTCTGGCCGGGTCCTCTGACGATGATCCTGCCGAAAAGCCCCGTCGTGCCGCTTCGCACCACGGGCGGGCTGGAGACCGTCGGCGTCCGCTGCCCGGATCACCCGGTCACGCTGGAGATCATCCGCCGTGCGGGCGTGCCCATCGCGGCGCCGTCTGGCAACGCGTCGGGCAGACCGAGCCCCACCACGGCGCAGCACATGCTTGAGGATATGTCCGGCAGGATCGACGCGATCTTTGACGGCGGACCGTGCCGCGTCGGCGTGGAGTCCACCATCGTCGACCTGACGGTCACGCCGCCGCGGCTGCTGCGGCCGGGCGGTCTGCCGCTGGAAAAGCTGCGCGAGGTGCTCGGCGAGATCGCGGTGGACAGGGCGGTCACGGAAAAGCTGCGCGAAAATGAGCGCCCGAAGGCGCCCGGCATGAAATACCGCCACTACGCGCCGAAGGCGCCCATGACCGTGGTCTGTCCGAAAGGACCCGGCAGCGAGGAAGCGGTGATCCGGCGGGTCCGGGAACTCCTTAAAGGTCCCGGAAGGAGCGCCGTCATCTGCGCCGAAGAGCATGCGCCGTTTT
>JAFSXP010000029.1 GCA_017443965.1 Oscillospiraceae bacterium | reverse complement strand
GGAGATGCCGGGCATGGACGATCTGAAGGAGTGCTGCCGCGACGTCGTGCGCCATCACCACGAGCGGTTCGACGGCAGGGGCTACCCCGACGGGCTGGTGGGCGACAAGATCTCCATCGGCGTGCAGGCGGTCAGTCTGGCGGACGTCTACGACGCGCTGGTCAGCGTCCGCTGTTACAAGGAAGCTTTTGATTTCGACCAGGCGAAAAACATGATCCTCGGCGGCGAATGCGGCGTTTTCAACCCGATGGTGCTGGAGAGTATGGTCGCGGTGGAAGCCAAGATGCGGAAGATCTACGAATCCAACGAAGCGATCAGCGAACGCGAGATCGCCGCAGCAGAAGGGCTGCTGCAAGAGCATCAAATCAGCGGAGGCGCCGAGAATGTCTGACGAACTGAAACTGCGCAGCGGTACGAGAATGCAGATCGCATACGACGTACCGCCCGATAAAGAGCCGAATTTCTCGATGATGTGCACGTTCTACAAGGCCATCGACGAGTCGGCGTTCCTGATCTCCGTCCCGATGCGGGACGGCAAGCCGCTTCTGCTGGACGAACATCAGAAGCTGCTGATCCGCTACACGATGGCGGATTCCCCGATGATCGTGGTCGGCTATCCCGACGACGAGGTCAAGGAGGGCATCCGCCGCTATTGGAAGATCCGCCGCGTCACCGACCACCGGCAGTTCTTCAAGCGTGCGGACGAACGTGTCAAGGTCGCGCTGCGCGTGAAATACCGCCGCCTGACCGCCCTGCCCGGCGAGGAGAGCATGACCGACGAGGAAGACGGCATGACGCTCGACATCTCCGCAGGCGGCATGGCGCTGTATCTCAACGACCGCATGGACGTGGGTGAGCTGTGCTCGGTGACGCTGCCGCGTGTCGGCACGACGCCCGAGGGCGCGAGCATCCCCGACATCGCCGCCGTGGTCTGCTGGATGCGCGACGCGCCGCGCGGCAGCATCTACCGCCGCATCTGCGGCCTGCAATACCGTCTGGACGAGGGAACGCAGCGCCAGCCGCTGCAGAATTACGTCGCAAACGTGAAAAAGAAGTATCGGGTATGAGTAAGTTCGACAAAAACAAACAGAATAACGAACCGGCGCTGCCGCAGCCGCAGGACGGCGAGCTGTACGATCCGCTGAACGGCATCAAGGTGGAGGAAATCCCCCAGGAGCCGAAGCCGGAAGACGACAAAACACGCATCGTCCGTATCGAGAAGCTGGAAAAGAGGATCACCGAGGACAAGGCGGAGGAGATCGATTCCGGCAACGTCGTCAGTCTGTATATGCCGCGGCGCCGTGCCAAGCGGCTCGGTCTTCTGCTGCTGCGGCTGGATAAGCTGCGGCTCGGTCTGATCGCGCTGGCGGCGCTGATCGCGATCCTGTTCCTGTTCGCGTTCATGCAGGAGCGCATGGGCAACTTCACGATCAACCTCAACCGACTGGAGCTGTTCCGCAAGGGCATCGCCATTGCGGACGACTATCTGTTCACCACGCCGACCGCCAGCCTGTCCGCGACCGTGCTGCACGACGCCACCAACACCACGCTGGAGTATCTGCCGGAAAATCTGGACGAGATCGACGGCGATCACAACGGTCGCGATTACGTGGCATATACATATTATATAAGGAACGGCGGCAAGGTCGACGTCGGCTACGTGGCGCAGCTCGTGCTGCAGAAGGCGACCAAGGGCGCCGAATACGCCACGCGCGTGGCGGTCTGGCGCAACGGCGAGCGTATCATCTACGCCGAGCCCGCGGCGGACGGCGGCGACGAGGAGGGCTGCGTCAGCTTTGAGTCGCACGACGTCGTCTGCACCTACCGCGTGCCGGACTTCCTTGTCGGCTATGTGGATAAGTACACGGTCGTCATCTGGCTGGAGGGCGAGGACCCCGAATGCGTTGACCGCATCGTGGGCGGCAGTTTGCAGTTCGCGATGAACATCAACGCCGACGATGACGACGACACCAGCCTGCTGAGCAAGTTCGTGCGCGACGTGCGCGAAAGCGTCGCCGGCGAGGATCCGATCAACGCCGACGGTACCACGGCGCCGGAGTACTACCTGAACAATCCCATCAACTGGGAAAACAGACGCAACCAGTAACGGAAACGCATTGCGCCAAAAAAGCTCCCCCTCCGGGGGAGCTTTGGTGCAGCGCCGAAAGTGCACCGCCAAACAGCTCCCCCTCCGGGGGAGCTGTCAGCCGGTACGGCTGACTGAGGG
>JAFSXP010000028.1 GCA_017443965.1 Oscillospiraceae bacterium | reverse complement strand
GGCAAGACCCTGACCGTGGACGAGCTGCTGGACATGGGCTTTGAGGCCGTCTTCATCGGCTCCGGCGCGGGCCTGCCCAGCTTCATGGGCATCCCCGGCGAGTCCCTGAAGGGCGTGTACTCCGCCAATGAGTTCCTGACCCGCAGCAACCTGATGAAGGCCTATCTCGACGATCCCAAAACGCCCATCATGAAGGGCGGCAGGGTCGCGGTCGTCGGCGGCGGCAACGTGGCGATGGACGCCGCAAGAACCGCCCTGCGGCTCGGCGCGGAAAAGGTGTATATCGTCTACCGCCGCTCGATGGAGGAGCTGCCCGCCCGCCGCGAGGAGGTGGAGCACGCGCAGGAGGAGGGCATCGATTTCCGCCTGCTGTGCAATCCCGTCGAGATCCTCGGCTATCAGAATCCCGACGATCCGCGCGATCCGAAAAACGGCTTCGTCACCGGCATCAAGGCGATCAAGATGGAACTCGGCGAGCCGGACGCCAGCGGCAGACGCCGCCCCGTCCCCATCGAGGGCAGCGAGTTTACGCTGGACGTCGACGCGGTGGTCATGTCCATCGGCACGAGCCCGAACCCGCTCATTAAAAACACGACGGAGGGTCTGGAGGTCAACCGCCACGGCGGCATCATCGTCACGGAGGACGGTCTGACTTCTCGCGCGAACGTCTACGCCGGCGGCGACGCCGTGACGGGCGCGGCAACGGTCATCTCCGCCATGGGCGCCGGCAAGGTCGCGGCGAAAGCCATCGACGCGGCGCTGATGAAAAAGTGAGGAAACGAATATGAAAAAACGGACAGTCCTTTCCCTGCTCTGTCTCCTGCTGGCGCTTTCGCTCCTGCTGAGCGGCTGCAGCCTGTCGCTGCCGTTCGGCATCACGATCAACGTCGGCGGCAATGAGCAGACGCAAGAGACGCAGAGCGACCCGTCCGCCGAGGAAGTCGGCACGGAGAGAACGCTGCCGCCGGTGCTGCCGATCACGCCCGACACGGTCACGGAACCCGCGCCGGTCGAGGTGCCGCAGGACATCCTGCCTCTCACTGACGCGCCCGCACCCGCGGAGCAGGAGCCTCCCGCGCCGGCGGAGCCGGTCGAGCCGGACTTTGAGCGGCTGCACATCAACGCGGGCATGGCGGTCGGATCGAGTTACGCCTACCGCACCGCGACGCAGGACGATCCCGCCGTGGCGACGTTCGGCACGGTCGAGATCCGCAGCTACGCCAAGGAGCCGGTCGCGGCGTTCCTCGCCCGCAGCAACACGATGCAGGTGCTTGCCGAGGCGGTCTCGGCGCTGGACGGCGCGCACGATCTCAGCGGCTACGAGGCGCGCACGCTGGTCGTGCGCATCGACTGCCGCGACGACGGCGCAAGTAAGTACGGCATCCACTTCGACACGCGCACGACGGACTACTATGACATCGGGCTTGCGGAGAAGACCGCGTCCGAGGAGCTCGGCTGCCGCACGTGGAACGTCCGTTCGGGCGGCGAAGACAAGCCGGTCTGGTGCGTCAGCGCCGACGTGACCGTCGAGGAAAAGCACACCTACGACCGCGTGTTCCTGTTCGTCGTGCCGACGGGCTATGACGGCGTCGTATGCGGCGCGGTCGACCGCGGCAAGACCGGCGGCACGGAATCGCTGCTGGACGGCGACCCGAAGGGCGCGTACTACTTCTTCCGCCTGGTCTGATGACCGCGCGGAAAAAAGCGGCGGTGTTCCTGCTGTTCGGGCAGTCCAACGCCGTGGGACACCGGCTGCCCATGCGGCGCGAGGATATCATCGATACGCCGCTGCGGAACGTGTTCGGTCTGCACCGCGACGACAACCAGTCCTTTGACACGAAGGAACTGATCTTCCGCGGCTACGTGAGCGCCGGTATGAATCTCGGCGAGACGCAGGACGACACCTACTCGATCGCCAACTGTCTGGCGGCGCAGTGGCAGGCGGCAAAGGACGCCGGCGAAGACCTGCCCGATCTCTATATCGTCCACATCGCCATCGGCGCGGAGGGCGTGACCGAGAAATACATGTGGTACCCCTACCGCACGGACAGGACGCTGATCCCCGGCAAGCTGCGGACGGCGAACATCGCGCTGTTTCCGTTCGCGCTGCACGTGCTGTCGCTGCTGCCGCCGTACTTCGCGCAGCGCGGGCTGACGCCCGTGTATCTGCACCACTGGCGCGGCGGCGAAGAAGAAGACGCCGTCCCGATCGAGCGGCTGGGAGGTCTGAAGCAGATCTACGACGATCTGCTGGACGGCTTCGATAATGCGCTTGGGCAGAAGCTGCCGACGGTGCTGCACCTCATTCCTCTGGAGATCAAAAAGACCTTTTCCCCCGAGGTGTACGAGCGCAACGTGTGGATCGACCGCGTGTTCGAGACGCTCGCCGCGGAGCGGGACAACGTGACGCTGTTCGACAATTGGGCGGCGCCGCACCGCGATCCGCAACTGCCGTGCGGCGGACTTGTGGGAGCCGACCGCGTCCACTACACCGAACAGACGAACCGCTGGGCGGCGTCCGAAGTGATGCGGCAGCTGCGCGAAGCCGTAAAAGAATAAAAAAAGAGGCTGTCCCGAATTGTCGGGACAGCCTCTTTTTTTACTTTTTGAACAGGTCGCCGATCTTGCCGACGATGCCGGCGGCGTCGTCCAGATTGACCTTCGCCTTGACGGCCTCCACGATGCTGTCGATCACGTCCTGCGGGATCGCGCCGAGCAGTTTCTTGACGAACGCGACGGGATCCTTTTTGAACTCCTCCAGTTTCGGGGGATTGTTGCTAATCGCGCCCACCACTTTTTCGATCTGTTCCTTGAGTTCCATAGTGCACCCTCCTTTTTTATTATATGGGGTTTGCTTATTTCTTCTGCTTGTTGTCCACGACGTCGTGCAGCAGCGCGGAGAAATCCGCAAGCGTCATTGCGCCGAGGTCGCCGTCCGCGCGGTGACGCGGCGAGACCGTTCCCGCCTCCATATCGCGGTCGCCGACCACAACCATGTACGGCACCTTTTCCATCTGCGCGTCGCGGATCTTCTTGCCGATCTTCTCGTTGCGGTAGTCGACCTCCACGCGGAAGCCCTCGCCTCTGAGCTGCTTCGCCGCCTCCTCGCAGTAGTCGCAGGCGCGGTCGGTGACCGGCAGGAAGCGCACCTGCTCGGGCGCCATCCACGTCGGCAGCGCGCCGGCGTACGTCTCGATCAGATAGGCGAGCGTCCGCTCGTAGCAGCCGAGCGACGTGCGGTGGATGATATACGGCAGCGCCTTTTCGCCGTTCTCGTCCGTATAGTACATGCCGAACCGCTGGGCGATCAGCATGTCGATCTGGATCGTGACGATCGTGTCCTCCTTGCCGAAGACGTTGTGATACTGAATGTCCAGCTTCGGGCCGTAGAACGCCGCCTCGTCGATGCCGATCTCATACTTCACGCCGAGATCGTCGAGGATCTTGCCCATGACGCGCTGGGCTTCCTCCCACTGCTCGGGCGTGCCCTCGTATTTGTTTTTCGGGTTGGCGGGATCCCACTGCGAGAAGCGGAACGTGCAGTGGTCGAGCATGCCGACCGTGTCGAGGCAGTACTTCGCCAGGTCGAGACAGCCCTTGAACTCCTCCTCCAGCTGATCCGGACGCAGCACCAGATGCCCCTCGGAGATCGTGAACTGCCGCACGCGGATCAGCCCGTGCATCTCGCCGGAATCCTCGTTGCGGAACAGCGTCGACGTCTCGCCGAGCCGCATCGGCAGATCGCGGTAGCTTCTCGCGCGGTTCAGATACACCTGGTACTGGAACGGGCACGTCATCGGACGCAGCGCGTAGCAGTCCTTCTCCTCGTCGTCGGGATCGCCGAGGATGAACATGCCGTCGCGGTAGTGATCCCAGTGGCCGGAGATGCGGTACAGATCGCGCTTTGCCATATACGGCGTTTTCGTCAGCACATAGCCGCGCTTTGCCTCTTCGTCCTCCACCCAGCGCTGCAGCACCTGAATGGTCTTTGCGCCCTTCGGAAGCAGGATCGGCAGTCCCTGCCCGATCACGTCGACGGTCGTGAAGTACTCGAGCTCGCGCCCGAGCTTGTTGTGGTCGCGCTTGAGCGCCTCCGCCTGCTGCTCCAGATATGCGTCCAGCTCTTCCTTCTTCGGAAACGCCACGGCGTAGATGCGCTGCAGCATCTTGCGGTTGCTGTCGCCACGCCAGTACGCGCCGCAGCACTGCGTCAGCTTCACGGCGTTGCCCTTGATGCGCCCCGTGGAATCCAGATGCGGCCCCGCGCACAGGTCGGTGAATTCGCCCTGCTTATAGAAGGAGATGACCTCGCCCTCGGGCAGATCGTCGATCAGTTCCTGCTTGTACGGCTCATCCTTCATCAGCTCTTTGGCCTCGCTGCGGGGCAGCTCGAACCGCTCCACCTTCAGCTTTTCCTTGCAGATC
>JAFSXP010000027.1 GCA_017443965.1 Oscillospiraceae bacterium | reverse complement strand
TGGTCGGCGCGCTGCTCGGCTTCCTGTGCTACAATTTCCACCCCGCCAAGGTGTTCATGGGCGACACCGGCTCGCTGTTCCTCGGCGGTATGGTCTGCGGTCTTGCGTATGCGCTCAATATGCCGCTGATCTTAGTGCCGGTCGGGCTGATCTATTTCATCGAAACGCTTTCCGTCATCATTCAGGTGACGTACTTCAAGCTGACGCACGGCAAGCGCGTGTTCAAGATGACGCCGATCCACCACCACTTTGAGATGTGCGGCTGGAGCGAGGTCAAGATCTTCACGGTGTTCACGGCGATCACGGCGGTCATGTGCGTGATCTCGTGGTTCGGCGTCCGGTAAAAAACTTCGGAGGTGATCGTATGGCGCGGCAAAAGGCGGAACGTCTGCCGCAGCAGGCGGCGGATGCGCGTGAGCGCAATCTGCCCGATCTGCCGTTTCTGCTGCTGACGATCCTCCTCACGGCGATCGGCGTCGTGATGATGTACTCGGCGAGTTATCCCCGCGCGTTCGTCGAAGAAAACGGCAACGGTATGTACTTTTTCATCCGTCAGCTGATCTTCGCCGTCGTCGGCGTCGGGGCAATGATCGTCGTCAGTTATCTCAACTATCAGTACTGGCGCAGGATGTCGGTCTGGGTGCTGGCGGGCGCGGTCTTGCTGCTGGTGATCGTGCTGTTCATGAAGCCGGTCAACGGCGCGCGGCGCTGGATCCCGATCTTCGGCGTCACCGTTCAACCGTCGGAGATCGCGAAACTCGGCGTGGTGCTGACGTTCTCCGCGATGCTGGCGTACAAGCGGGAAAGACTGCGGTCGTTCCGCACGGGACTGCTGCCGTTTATCCTGATCGTCATCGTCGTCGTGGGACTGCTCGCGCTGGAGCCGCATCTTTCCGCGATCATCATCATCGGTCTGACCGCGTTCATCCTGATGTATCTCGGCGAGGTCCCCGGCAAATGGCTGCTGCTGCTCGCCGGCGCGGCGCTGGTGTTCGTTGCGGTCTATCTTGCGCTGCGCGGCTACGCGAACGACCGCATCACCGCGTGGCTGGACCCCTACGCCGATCCGCAGAACAAGGGCTATCAGATCCTGCAGTCGCTGTACGCCATCGGCTCGGGCGGGCTCTTCGGGCTCGGCTTCGGCAAGAGCCGGCAGAAGTATCTGTATCTGCCGGAGGAGCATAACGACTACGTCTTCGCCATCGTCTGCGAGGAACTGGGCTTTGTCGGCGCGGCGCTGATCGTACTGCTGTTCGCGCTGCTGGTCATCCGCGGCTACTGGATCGCCATGCACGCGCCGGACCGCTTCGGCAAGCTGGTCGCCGCCGGACAGACGACGCTGCTTGCGCTGCAGGTGCTGCTGAATATCGGCGTCGTCACGAACGTGCTGCCCGCCACGGGCAACTCGCTGCCGTTTTTCTCCTACGGCGGCACGGCGCTGATGCTGCAACTTGCGGAAATGGGCATCATGCTGAATATCTCCAAAAACGGAGTAAACAACTTGCTTTGACGGAGGGATCGGAGTGCGTCTTGTCTTCACCTGCGGCGGCACCGGCGGTCACATCTATCCCGCCGTCGCCGTGGCGAATATGTTCCGGGAGCGCTGCCCGGACTGCGAGATCCTGTTCATCGGCGCCGAGGACGGCATCGAGCGCGACATCGTGCCGCGTGAGGGCTACCGTCTCGAAACGCTGAAGATCTCCAACTATCAGCGCAAACTGACGCCCGCGGGCGTGTGGCACAATGCCGTTGCCGCCGTGAATATCGCGGGCGCGCTCCGCAAGGCGCGGGGCATCCTGCGCGATTTCGCGCCCGACGCGGTCGTCGGCACGGGCGGCTACGCCAGCTTCCCCGCGCTGCGCGAGGGCGCAAAGCTCGGCATCCCGACCGTCGTGCACGAATCGAACGCCGTGCCGGGGCTTGCCACGCGCATGGTCGCGGACAACGTCGATAAGATCATGGTGTCGTTCGAGGCGTGCCGAAAAAACTACAAAAACCCGGAGAAGGTCATCGTCACCGGCACGCCGGCGCGCGAGGCGTTTCTCTATCAGAACAAGACCGACGCGCGCAAAACGCTCGGGCTGGACGACCGCCCGCTGGTGGTCTCCTACTGGGGCAGTCTCGGCGCGCGCGAAATGAACAAGAAGATCGCGCGGTTCATGGTGCTTGCCGCGCAGACGGACGAGATCCGCCACATCCACGCGACCGGCTCCTACGGCTGGCGCTGGATGCCGGACTACGTCAAGGGGCTGGGGCTCGATCTCACCGCGCATCCGAACATCGACATGCGCGAATACATCTACGATATGCCGCTCGTCATGGCGGCGGCGGACCTGATGATCTGCCGCGCCGGCGCGGCGACGATCAGCGAGATCACGGTCTCCGGCACGCCCGCGATCATCGTGCCGTCGCCGAACGTGACCGACAATCACCAGGAGAAGAACGCGGGCGTGCTCGCCGAGGCGGGCGCGGCCGTGGTGCTGCACGAGGCGGACTGCACGGGCGACACGCTGTATGAGACGGCGACGGCGCTGCTGCACGACAACGAAAAGCGCAAGTCGATGCGCAGGTCGCTGTCGGAGCTTGCGGTCGTCGATTCGACGGCGCGCATCTGCGACGTCGTGAAGGGGCTGATCGGCACACGATAAAAAGCGGCTCCGCATAGGATGGAAGGAATTTCATCGGATGCGGAGTGATGGATATGAGCGTTCTTCGGGTGCGCGGCGGCGAAATGCTGCGCGGCGTCATCCCGATCCACGGCGCGAAAAACAGCGCGCTGCCCATATTGGCGGCGACGCTGCTGTCGTGCGGCCGCTGCGTGATCTGCGGCTGTCCCGACATCGCGGACGTCCGCGCGGCGGGGGAGATCCTGCGTCACCTCGGCTGTGAGGTCGAGCGCGTCGGCACGTCGCTGATCGTCGATTCGACCGGGGCAAAGGCGGCGGAGATCCCGCCGGAGCTGATGGGGAAAATGCGCGCGTCGCTCGGCTTTTTCGGCGCGACGCTCAGCCGCTTCGGATGGGGCAGACTGTGCGCACCCGGCGGCTGCAGGCTCGGCGCGCGTCCCGTGAACTATCACGTGGCGGCGCTTTCGGCGCTCGGCGCCGAGTGGTCGCAGACGGACAGCGAGCTTCGCTGCAATTGGGAGTTTCGCGTCGGCGGCGATCTGACGCTGCCGTTTCCCAGCGTCGGCGCGACGGAGACGGTGCTTTTGGCGGCAGTATCCGTGCCCGCCGTCGTGACGCTGCACGGCGCGGCGCGTGAGCCGGAGATCGCGGACCTGTGCGGTTTTCTCACCGCCATGGGCGCGGAGATAAGCGGCGTCGGCACGTCCGACCTTACCGTGCGCGGCGGCAAGAGGCTGCACGGCGCGGTATGGCGCGTGCTGCCCGACCGCATGGAGACGGCGAGTTACTTGGCGGCGGCTGCCGCGGCGGGCGGCGACGTCACGCTGACCGAGACCGATCCGACGCTTCTCGCGCCGGTGCTGGAAACGCTGCGAAAAGCCGGCTGCCGCATCGACACGGAGACAAAAAAGATCCGGCTCGTCTCGGACGGCAACCTGCGCGGCGTCGGCACGGTCACGACCGCGCCGTACCCCGGCTTTCCAACCGACGCGCAGGCGCCTGTCATGGCGGCGCTGCTGCGGGCGAAGGGGGAGAGCGTGTTTTGCGAAACGGTCTTTCCCGACCGCTTTTCCCACGTGCCGGAGCTGCGGCGCTTCGGCGCGGAGATCGCGCTGCATGGGCGCACGGCGACCGTCACGGGCGTGGAGCGCCTTTCTGCTTGCGAGGCGGCGGCGACCGATCTGCGCGGCGGCATGGCGGCGCTGATCGCGGCGCTTTGCGCGGACGGCGTCAGCACGCTGCGCAATATCGCGGTGCTGGACCGCGGGTACGAAAACTGGGTGGAGAATTTCCGTCTGCTGGGCGCAGACGTGCAGAGAACAGAGGAGTAACGCTATGAGTGCAGATCGACCGGAACGGAACAGAAGGCGCGCCGCGAGGATGCGAACGGGCACGGGCGGCAAGCTGCTGATCACGCTGGTGATCGTGGCGGTGGTGCTGCTCAGCTTTGCGCTGTTTTTCCGCGTCCGGACGGTCGAGGTGCAGGGCAATTCCATCTACAGCGCCGACGCGGTGGCGGAGGCGTCCGGCGTCAAGCAGGGCGACAATCTGCTGACGATCAACAAGGCGTCCGTCGCGGGACGCATCACGGCGTCGCTGCCGTATGTGCAGCAGGTGCGTATCGCGCGCGTGCTGCCGGACGTGCTGGTGCTGGAGGTGCATGAGAGCGACGCGGCGTTCGCTGTCCGCGCCTCGGACGGCCGCGAATGGCTGATGAGCTTCACGGGCAAGCTGCTGGAGCCGTCGGACGGCGCGGAGCATCCGAAGATCCTCGGCGTCACGCTTTCGGATCCCGAGGCGGGACATCAGGCGAAGTCCGAGGACGAGGACAATCTCAAGGCGGCGCTGTCGATCCTGTCCGCGCTGGAGGGTACGGGACTTGCCGACAAGATCACGCAGATCGACGTGACGCGCACGTTCGACCTGACGATGCTCTACGGCGACCAGTACGAGATCAAACTCGGCGGCACCGACAGGATCGACTATAAGATCCAGTACCTGCTCGCCGTGCTCGACCAACTCTCCCCGTACCAGACGGGCACGATCGATCTGACGTTTGAGGAGGAAAAAGTCGCACGGTTCATCCCGTGGTGACCGTTCTTCGGAAAAAACATTTGGAAAAGTCGGTTTTTGCAGTTGACCGAATCCGTTTTTTGCGCTAGAATAAAACAAATAGAGAAAATATCTTCGACTGCACGTTGAAACGATACATAGGAGGAAGTCAAATGGCAGAAACAGAAAAAGTCGTATGCATTAAGGTCATCGGCGTCGGCGGCGCCGGCAACAATGTTGTCAACCGTATGGTCAGCACGAAGGTGCAGGGCGTTGAATTCATCGCCGTCAACACCGACGCGCAGGACCTGAACCGTTCGGTCTGCGCCAATAAGATCCAGATCGGCGAAAAACTGACCGGCGGCATGGGCGCAGGCGCCAAGCCGGAGGTCGGACAGAAGGCGGCGGAGGAATCCAAGGCAGCCATCGCGCAGGCGCTTGAGGGCGCGGATATGGTGTTCGTCACCGCCGGTATGGGCGGCGGCACCGGCACCGGCGCAGCCCCGATCATCGCGGGTCTCGCGCACGACGCGGGCATCCTGACGGTCGGCGTCGTCACCAAGCCGTTCATGTTCGAGGGCAAGCAGCGTCTGCAGAAGGCGGAAGCCGGCATCGCCGAACTTTCCGGCAAGGTCGATTCGCTGATCATCATCCCGAACGACCGGCTGAAATACGTCACCGATCAGAAGATCACGTTCCAGAACGCGTTCGGCATCGCCGACGACGTGCTGAAACAGGCGGTCGAGTCGATCTCCGCGCTGGTCAGTTATTCCGAGAACGTGCTCATCAACCTGGACTTCGCCGACGTGTCCGCCGTCATGAAGGACGCGGGACACGCGCACATGGGCGTCGCCACGGCGTCCGGCCGCGACAAGGCGGAGCAGGCGGCGACGGCGGCTGTTTCCAGCCCGCTGCTGGAGACCTCCATCAACGGCGCAACGGGCGTGCTGATCAACGTGACCGGCTCGCGCGATCTGGGACTGGACGACGTGGAGACCGCGGCGAACATCGTCATGGAAGCGGCGCATCCCGACGCGAACATCATCTTCGGCGCCGCGTTCGACGACACCATGGAAGACGAGATGCGCGTCACCGTCATTGCCACCGGCTTTGAAGAGAAGAAGGGCGGCAAGACGTTCTTCACCGGCGGCAAGTCCGAGGGCGCCGACACCGGCGATCTCGACGACATCATCAAGACCGTCTTCGGCTGATAAGAAAGAAAAAAACAGGCAGGTGAAATCACCTGCCTGTTTTTTCTTACCACTTGGTCTTGAAAAACAAGTGGTAGATATAACTCGAGAACGTGACGGCGAGAAAACGGCTGATGCCGTGCCGGTGGCTCCGCCGCCTCCTGTAATACGTGCGCCTTCTGTACATACGATCCTTCCTTTCTGTCAGATCAGACCGATCCGCTTTTTGTATTCCGGCGTCAGCTCAAGATAGCCGCGCCGGTTTTTCGCGATCCCCGCCCAGTCCAGTATGGCGGCGAGCACGAACACGGGATCGAACACCGATTTCCCGGTCTCCGCGTTCGCGTAGCGGTAACCGATCGCGCCGACGACGGTGTTTTCGTCGCAACCGTCTTCACCGAGCTTGTAATTCCGACCGTTTCCCTTCAGCGCACGCCCGCCCTGCGCGGCGAGCGTGCTGACGATGATGTCGAACACGGTGTAGCGGTAGGGCGGGGTGATAGGCAGCTTGCTCGACGAGAACGAAACGCCGTCGCCGTTGGCGCTCACGTCGCACAGCTCGCCCTGCAGCAGCGGGATCATAACTCTGCCTCCGTTTTCATACAGCTTTGCCTTGACGATCTCCGAGGCGTGGCTGCTCGTTCTGTCGATCTTCATATTCTCCATGTTGATTTCCTCCTTGTTTTCCGGCGTCGCCTCTTCCAGATGAAGGGCGGACAAAAGACTGTTCAGCATCTGTTTTGCGGTCGGGTACGAGATCCCCAGCTGCGCCTGCACGGCGGACAGGTTGCCCTTCTTTTGCAGGAAGGTCAGCAGAAACCGGTGCTGCTGCTCGGTCAGCAGTTCGAACGGGCTGATCTCGAATTCGTTTTGCAGCTGCAGCCCGCATTCGGGGCAGTGCAGGGTCTGGATGTGCAGTTTGCTGCTGCAGACGGGACATTTTGAAATTAGATTTGCCATAGTGATTACCTCCTTCGCATGTAGAATAGCACAAGTAAAACGAATTGTCAATACTAGAATTAAAAATTTTTATTCTAATTTTTTGGAGAGCGGTTACGGCGCGGCGAAGCGCAAAAAAACCGCTGCCGAAGCAGCGGTTTATATATAGATAACTATTTCTCTTTCTTTTCCTTTTCCGGTTTTTTCGCCGGTGCTTCGGCGAGCGTTTCGGCGAGCGTCACGGCAAGCGCCTGTTCCGCCTGCGCGCGCAGCGCGGCGCGGCAGATCGGCAGCGCGTCTTCCTGCGCGACCGCGCGGTGCGCGTCGGCAGCCGCCTCCGCCTCCCGCTCAAACTGCTCGCAGAAGCGGTCGTAGACCGCCTGCTCGGTCGAGCCTTCAAGTTCGTGCGCGATCATATCGCGGATCGCCGTGATGGAGAGCGTCGATTTCAGCACGCAGATCATCAGCAGATACGCCAGATGCACGCGGCAGTACCGCTTCTTTTCGGGCGGCGGCATCGCGCCCATCTTGACGTAGTTGTTGACCATCGACGCGGTCAGCCCCTTTTTGTCGTAGCCGGGGTACGCGCCTAGATACCTGCCGACAAGCGACAGCACCTGATCCATGTACAGTTCCAGATCGGGCAGCTCATCCCAGCGCAGCAGTTTCAGCGCCGTCAGCCGGTCGCAGACCGCCAGCAGGGGAGAGTTCTTCGCCATTTGATCACCGCCTTTTCTCCATCGTATCACAGACGCCGAAAAAACGCAAAAGATATTTTCAAAAAACGATTGACAAAATCCCCGATGTGGTTTAACATAGTATCAAATACTAGATAAAATTATTTTTAAGAGGAGGTAACGCCATGGACGTCACGGTTTACGGCGATTCGATTTTGAAGGGTGTATTGCTGGAGGACGGCAAGTACACGGTCAACCGCGTGTGGGAAAATCTGCTGGCGCAGCGCTGCGGGCTGAAGATCCGCAATCGCTCGCGCTTCGGCTGCACCATCCGCAAGGCGCTGCCGTTCATCGAAAAGGACAGCGAGACGAAAAGCGGGGAACTGGCGATTTTGGAGTTCGGCGGCAACGATTGCGACTACGACTGGGCGGCGATCTCCGCCGATCCCGACCGCGACTACGACTGCAAGACGCCGCCGGCGCAGTTCCGTTCGCGCTACCGGCAGGCGATCGACCTGCTGCGCAGAAGCGGACGGCGCCTCGCGGTGCTGACGCTGCCGCCCGTCCATTCCGAGCGGTATCTGCGCTTCATCTGCCGCGACGGGCTGTCGTACGACAACATCCTGCGCTGGCTGGGCGACGTCGAGCACATCTCGCGCTGGCAGGCGGAGTATTCCGAGATGGCGCGGCAGATCGCGCGCGAAGAGCACGTCGACGTGATCGACCTGCGCAGCGTCTTTCCGCAGGAGCCGGAGAAGCTGGAAAAGCTCC
>JAFSXP010000026.1 GCA_017443965.1 Oscillospiraceae bacterium | reverse complement strand
GCTCGCCCACCTCGCCGCGCGAAACGGGCTCGCCGCCTTCACCCACGATCTTCACCGTCCAGCCGAAGCCGGCCTTGCCGATCGCGCCGACCTTGCCCACATTGCCCACGCCCAGATGCACGCAGCCCGGGCCGGTCGATTCGCTGAGGCCGTAGTTGGTGTCGTACTGATGCTTCGGGAAATATTTCAGCCAGCGGCGGATCAGGCTGGGCGGCACCGGCTGCGCGCCGATGTGCATCAGCCGCCACTGATCCAGCAGATAGTGCTCCTGCTTGAGCCTGCCGCTGTCCAGCGCGTCGAGGATATCCTGCGCCCACGGCACCAGAAGCCAGACGATCGTGCATTTTTCCTCGGACACGACGCGCAAAATCCACTCGGGCTTGACGCCGCGCAGGATCACCGCCTTGCTGCCGGACGCGAGCGATCCGAACCAGTGCATCTTCGCGCCGGTGTGGTACAGCGGCGGGATACAGAGAAACACGTCCTCCGCGGTCTGCCCGTGGTGCTTCTGCTCCATGATCGCCGACTGCGTCAGCGCCTCCTGCCGGTGCAGGATCGCCTTGGGGAAGCCCGTCGTGCCGGAGGAAAAGTAGATCGCCGCGTCGTCGTCCGGCTCCAGCGCCACGGGCGGCGCCTCGTTCGAGCAGAAGTTCATCAGCCGCAGGCAGTCCTCGCAGTACGCGGGGCAGTCCTTGCCGACGAAGAAGAACGTCCGCAGCTTCGTCAGGTCCTTGTAGATCGCGTTCATGCGCTCGGTGAACTCCGGCCCGAAGATCAGCACCTCGACGTCCGCGAGGTCCAGGCAGTAGGCGATCTCGTCGCTCGAATAGCGGAAATTCACCGGCACCGCGATGCAGCCCGCCTTCAGGATGCCGAAATAGATCGGCAGATACTCCAGGCAGTTCATCATCAGGATCGCGACCTTCGTGCCGCGCTCCAGCCCGCGGCTGAGCAGCAGGTTCGCCATGCGGTTGGCATGGTGGTCGAACTGTTTCCAATTGATCTCGCGCCGGTACGGCGCGTCGGGTCTGGCAAGCTCGATAAGCCCCGCCTCGCGCCAGGTCTCCGCCTTGTCGCGGTCCTCCGACGGGCTGATCTCCACCAGCGCCGTGCGGTCGCTCCACAGGCGGGCGTTCCGCTCCAGCAGATCCGTAATGACCATATTCTCTCCTCCAAAAACGCCCTCTGCGCCGTACGCAGAGGACGAATCATTTCGTGTCGGTTTCGCCGTTTTGCGCCACCGTCACTTTAACACATAAAATCGTAAAAGTCAACCGTTGTTTCGTTTATTTTTTCCCCGTGCGCGGGCGATGAGAAGCGCCGCCGTGACGCCGACCGCAACGCCGCCAAAGTCCAGCAGCACGTCCCGCACCTCGCCGGAGCGTCCCGCAACAAACGTCTGCAGCGTCTCGTCGACCACGGCGACGAGCAGACACAGCAGAAGCGGCAGCGAGCGCAGCTTCTGATCGCGCAGCGCGCCAAGCGATACGGAGAACGCGCCCACCAGCACGCCCAGCGCCGCGAACTCCGTAAAATGCGCGATCTTGCGGATGATCGTCGTCCACCGGTCTGTAAAAAACACGCCCTTCGGATCGAACAGCGTGCGCAGCAGGTCCAGCAGGCGGTTGCTCTCCTCCTGCGACGCCGGCGCGCTCCGGATGGACTGCATGAAGATGAACGCCACCGCCAGTACAGACAGCGCCGCAAAGAACCACATCTTCCGTCTGGTGTTGCGCATGACGTTCCCTCCCGTCCCGTTTTTTACAATATACTATGGCGCGGCGAAAAAAGCAATCCCGCATTACTTGCAATCGCACCCGAAAGCCGCTATACTGACAGACAAGGAGTGATGCTGTATGACCACCATCGGCTTTACCGGCGACGTGGCGTTTTCCCGCCATACCGCCGACGCCTGGAAAAACGAAAACCTGATCGCGCCGGAGATCCTCCGGTATCTCGGCGACACCGACTGCACCGTCGCCAACGTGGAGGGCGCGGTCTGCTCCGCGCCGAAGACCGGCACCGGCACGTTCAACCACGCCAGCGATCCGCACGCGGTCGAGTGGCTGCTTAAGATCAATGCGAAGGTGTGGAACCTTGCGAACAACCACATCCTCGACTGCGGCGAGGAGGGACTGCGGCAGACAATGGCGCTGGCGCGGGAAAACGGCTGCCGCACGCTCGGCGCGGGTCTGAACGCGGACGAGGCCGCCGCCGTCGTCACAGTCGGCAACGTCGGACTGGTCTCGCTGAACTACAAGGACGGCTACTGCACGGACGGCGACAAGCCGGGCTGTATCTTCTTTTTGAACGAGGAAAAGATCGCCGGGATGATCGCCGCGGCAAAGAAGACCTGCCGCTGGTGCGTTGTGGTCGTACACGCGGGCGCGGAATTTCTCTGCATCCCCACCGCGGCGCAGAGAAAGCGCTATCTGCGCTATCTGGAGCTGGGCGCGGACGCGGTCGTGGCGCATCACCCGCACATCGTTCAGAACTACGAGGTCGTCGGCAAGAAGGTGATCTTCTACTCGCTGGGCAACTTCGTCTTCGACACCGACTATCAGCGCAGACAGCGGTACACCGACGTCGGCATGCTGATTCGGCTGCACTTCACGGACGACGCGATCACGTGGGATCACATGGCGGTGCGCATCGACCGCGAGACGGAGTGTATCGTCCCGACCGGGACGCCCGCGATCTTCTGCGACGTGCCGCCGTCGCTGCATGAAAAGCTGTGGCCGATGGCGGCGTGGACGTTCCACAAAAACCACAAGGTCGCCCGCATTTTCGGCGATCCCAAGCGCGCGGAGTTCGACGAGGCGGGCTGGCGCGCGTTCGAGAAGCAGAGCAGCAAAAAGACCTGCTATTCCGTCTACCCCGACGTGTGGGAGGCGGAGAAGCTGGTCGCGAAGCAGGGACTTCCCGACGACGAGCCGCTGGCGAAATATCTGCGCGAGGGCATTTCGCCGTATGCGGAATAAAAGCTGAGGGGCGCCGAACCCCTGCCGCCTGTGGACGGCCCTGTTCGGTGATTTCGCCCCCGCCTCGCTTGCAGGGCAGAACATAAAAAAGACGCCGCTGAGCGTTTGCTCAGCGGCGTCTTTTTATTCTGTCGGCAGGCCGCATTCGCGGTAAAAGGCGGCGAGCTCTCTGCCCTTTTCGCCGCTGCCGGTCTCCAGCTGCGTCAGCACCTGCCGCACGTTTTTGCGCCGGCGCGTCAGCGCGGAGACGCCGCGCCGTACCCAAGCATACGGCAGCAGGATCGCTTTTCCCTCCAGCCACGGGTACATCGAGCACATCTCACGGTAGCTTGGGAAAAACGTGCTGCGCAGATGCGCGCCGCGTCCGCGCCGCACGCCGAGCGCCGCGGCGTTTTCCGCCGTGCCGAACGTGCCGCCGGACAGGATGAAATTGCCGAGCCGCGACGCCGTCTCGTTCTCCGCGCCGCCGCCGAACCACTGCGCCGCCAGATCGCGCACGTTGCGGTAAAACGCGAGCAGCTCGAGCTTTTCCAGCTCCCGCTCCACGTACGCGCGGTCGAGCGGCAGGCTCTCATAGATAAACACGTCCGCGATAAAGCGGACGCCCGCCCCGCTCTGCCGCAGATGCACCGCCAGATGGATGATGTGAAAGATCAGCTCGTCCTCCGCCGTCATGCGGCGCACACAGCCGTCGCCGACGCTGCGCTCCCACGCGCCGCCGCAGTAGGCGGCATAGGGCGAGTCCGCCGCGACGAGCGACCGATGCGCCTCGACGCAGACGTAGGGCTTTTTATAGTAGGTGTCGTTTTTGCGCCCCTCTTCGCGCTCGCCGTAGCCGAGCCGCTCCATGACGGCGCGGAACGCGTCGTGCTGCGCCGTGCGGTACAGGATATCGAGATCGCCCATGCTGCGCAGCAGATCGTTCGGATAGCGCCGCGCGGTGACGGCGCCCTTAAACGGCAGGACGTCGACGTTCGCCGCCGCCATCGCGGCGCAGATCGTGTCCAGCTCGGTCATCTGCGTGACGTGCCGCGTGATCTCCTGCGCCATCAGCTGCCGCAGCGGCAGCAGGATCTCCGGCGCGGGCTTTTCCGCATCGGGAAGCGACTCGGCGTACAGCGCCGCGTAGCGCGCCATGCCGTGCCGCTGTGCCAGCGCGATCAGCGCCGCCCAGTCCCCGACCGGCACGTCCGTCTTTTCGCCGGTCAGCTGTGACCGGACGATCCGCAAAAGCGCCTGCTCCGCCGCCATAGCGCACCTCCTTCCGATCCGCGTACTGCGTTATCGGTTTGCGTACATTTTTTCGTAGTAGTTCTGATACTCGCCGCTGATGATCTCTTCCCACCAGTCGCGGTTGTCGAGATACCATTGGATCGTCTTCTTGATGCCGTCGGCAAACTTGGTCTCCGGCAGCCAGCCGAGCTCCTCATGGATCTTCGTCGGATCGATGGCATAGCGCATATCATGTCCCTTTCGGTCGGTCACGTGGGTGATGAGGCTCTCGGGCTTGCCGAGCTCCCTGCAGATCAGCTTCACAATATCGATGTTGCGCATCTCGTTGTGACCGCCGATGTTATACACCTCGCCGACTCTGCCCTTGCGGATGATCAGATCGATCGCCTTGCAGTGATCCTTGACGTACAGCCAGTCGCGGACGTTGATGCCCTCGCCGTAGACGGGCAGCGGCTTGTCCGCCAGCGCGTTTGCGATCATCAGCGGGATCAGCTTCTCCGGGAAG
>JAFSXP010000025.1 GCA_017443965.1 Oscillospiraceae bacterium | reverse complement strand
GTGATGGGATCGGTGAACGGCGTGCTGCCGGCGCCGACCAGGAACTGTGCGTCGGTGGAGACGTAGGCGAACAGCGCCTTCGACGTGGTGAAGCTCGCCTCGGAAATGGCGTTGAAGCGGATCGTGCCCGCGAAGGGCCGCGTAGCGGTGCCGAGCTGCACGGCGGAATCCGTGACCTCGAACGGCAGCTGGGCGTTCATCGCCAGCGTGATCTCATCGTTGGGGTTGCGCACCTCGCTGAGATAGGTGGTGAACAGCATGGCGCTGCTGCTCTCCGCCGCGCCGTTCGGCATACTGTCGCCGGAATAGAGCGTGACGGTCAGCTGCGGCGGCAGATAGTCGGCGTATACAGGAACGGGAACACCGATAGCGTTGACGAGCATAATAATCGCCAACGCTAACGAGATCATCCTGTATTTTCCGGAGAAGTTCTTCATGATCTTTCCTCGCTTCAGATCTGCCTTTTAACGCTTTGGTTAAGTCGTGCTTTCGACGAACGCCATCTGCACGGCGACGTCGCTCCAGCCCGACACGGCGCTCTCCGTGTGCGGATAGAACTGGATGTCATAGCTGTTCACGGCGTCCGCGTCGACGTCAAATTCGATCACGGTCAGACCGGACAGCGCCGCCGGGATGTCGCCCGCTGACGGGACGGTCGCGGAGACCTTTTCCTTGAACACCTTGCTGATGTCCAGCTTCGTGCCGTCCCAGCCCAGCATCACGGTGCCTCGACCGGAGCCGGACAGACGGTAGTTGTAGCCGGCGTAATCGCCGATGCTGTTCGTGCGGACGTCCGTCGGCTCGATCGTCCAGCTGACGGAGGAGGCCTCGCTCTTGATCGCGAGTTCAAACAGCGCCGAGATCGGCCGCAGATCGTCGTAAGTGCCTGTCGGCGTCGCGGTGAGCAGCACGTAGTACTTGTCGCCGGTCAGCATGCTGCGCGGCAGCGACAGCGTGTATTCGTTCGTGCGGGCCTCGCCCGAGGCGAGCGTGCCGGAGTAGCTGGCGAGCATCGCAGCGCCGTCGATCTTCACGGCGGGCAGTGCGCCTGCCGCCGGTGTGATGACCTGGTTGCCGCTGCCGTCCTTGGAGACGGTGACGATCGACGCCGTCAGCGTGTAGTTGATGGTGCGTCCGTAGGCGCGGACGGGGTTCGTCTGCGCGAAGTTGCAGACGGTGACGGTCGCGTCGAAGTACGGGGTACTGCCGCTTTCCGCCTCGAGTTTGTCGACGTAGATCGTGGCGTAGTCCACGAGCGCGCTGTCGTGCAGATAGTTCGACGAGAACAGCATGCCGTCCGACGCGTACGCGGCGATGACGCGCTTGGCGCGGTAGGACTTGACGAACTCCGCCACCACGGTCACGCCCGCCGTCAGCACGACGGCGGCGACGATCAGCGTCAGGATCGTGCGAAGGACGCCGTATTTGCGGGTCTCCTGCGGTTTTTTCTTATTCTTGTGCTTGCGTTTCTTTCCTTTCACGCCGGTCGCCTCCTTTCTCGTTCTGTCTTATGATCAACTTGCCTTCGCGGAGAGGTACAGCGCGTCGGTCTCACGGTCGTTCATCTTGTCGTTCGGCCACGTCACGCGCAGGATGAAGTAGTTGTAGAACTGCGTGCCGGTCCGGTGGCGGACGGCGATCGGGTTCGTCGTCTGGCAGTAGATCGGCTCCGCGTACAGATGGACGTTGTTGTAGGTGCCGTAGGTGTCGGTGTGGAGGGTGTTGTTCGCCAGCTTGTTGCCGCTCTGCGCGTTCAGGTACGTCAGCGGCAGCGCGGCGCCGTCCGCGTTGTAGTAGATCGTGCTGCCCGTCGGGGAATAGTAGACGACCTGCCCGCTGCCGACGGCTTCCTCCGCCTCGTAGATCTCAAAGGTCAACTGGTTGTTCGTGGTATAGGCGAGTTGCAGTTTAAACGCGCGCAGATCCTCGCCCTGCACCGTGAACACGAAGTCCTGGTAGTTGTAGCGCGTGCCGTTCGGACGCTCGCGCTCCATGTCGATATCCGACAGGTCCAGATACTGGATATCCTCCTGATGCGCTGCGTTGATGTAGATGGACATCGGCGAGTCGATGGCGACGACCGCCGCCATCTGCCGGTTCACGCTGAACCACGCGACAGCTGCGCCGCCAAGCGCGATCGCCAGAATCAGCGCGATCACAAGGATGCGGCGGGAGACGTGCCGGGTTTTTTTCACTTGTTCAGCCATCTCAGTCCCTCGTTTCTTACGGGATTTCCGCCGCCGTGACCGTCGTCAGACCCGACGTGGCGCCGGGAGAGACGTCCATTTCCGCCACGATATAGGCGACCGCCTCGCCGATGACCTGATCGGCGTTGTTGTAGCCGTCTTCGTTCGTGCCGTCGTACAGGTATTCGTGGGTGCTCTGCCACGCGGCGTCGACGTAACTCTCATGCTCGCTGTAGACGCGGGGCCATTCCCAGTAGAGCGTGACGAGGTATTCCGTGTTCGCCTCGTGCGCGCCCGTGACCACGAAGCCGTCTTCGATGTCGATCATATTCGACGAGGAGAACGTACTGCCCGTAAAGAACAGCACATGCCCCGCCAGCAGATCCAGCGCCAGCCCTTCGTCGGCGTCCGTCGGGTCCATGAGCTCATAGGACACGGTGCCCTCGATCTCGTCGACGATCTTTTTCAGACCGGAGATCGTCGCCTGCACGGTGAAGTCGTTGTTATCCACCTTGGGGAGGATGCGGAATTCCAGCGTGCCGGTGGAGCCGGGGCGCGCCGGTTTGCCGTCGTCCGTCGTCAGCGCGCAGATGATCGCCTCGGTGGAGTCGTCGGTCTCCAGCGCGTCGCGGTCATATGTGCGCGTCACGTCGCTGCTCAGAACGTCCAGCGCGGCGGAATCCACGTCCACGGCGCGCGCGTCGTTCAGCGTGACCGTGCCGAGTTCAAAGATCTCGTTTTCAACGGTGACGTTGCCGCTGTTTCCGTTCACGAGGCGGTTCATGGCGAACCACGACAGCGTGAGCGCAATGATCAGGATCACGACGATCGCAATGACGAAGAAGACCAGCGACGATGAGAAATCCGCGATCAGCGCACGCGTTTTCTGATCGTGCTTCTTGTTCTGTTTCTGTTTTTCTTCTGCCATCTCCGCCGCCTCCTTCCTGTTTTTTCTGCGGGAGCCCCGCAGTCACGCCCGCGAAAACGCGGATACGGACGGGCACATATACCCATCCTATTTTATCGCATACATTATATAGAAAAAGCGTTGCCGCGTCAATGGCGGCGCCGCCCCGGGATTCCCTTTTTTTGTAAATATTGTGTTACAAAACCGGAGAATCCCCAAAAAGGCGCACGAAGGCGGACGCACCCGCGTCCGCCTTCTTTCTTGATTCGGTTGTGGCGCTGCTTGTTACACGCCGCGCAGCGTGTGGATGATCTTGCTGATCTGCGCTCTGGTGAGAAGACCGTCCGGCTCGAACGTCGTCTCCGTCATGCCGTTGATGACGCCCGCCTTGTAGAGCGCCAGCACGTCGGCGTCGAACGTATCCGTGAACGGATTTTTGTCCGGATGGTCGGTCAGGTTCTTCGCCTTCGCGGCGATGCGGCAGAACGCAAGTCTCGTCACGTTGCCGTTGAGGTCGACATTGTCCGCGATCCAGCCCTTGCTCTGCGCGAATTTCAGATAGCCGCTCGCCCAGTGACCGCCGTCGACCGGCGCCTGTTCGCCGTGGCCCAAGGCGCAGACGATCAGCTTCAGCGCCTGCCCGTAGGTCAGATTGCCTTTCGGGACGAACGTCGTCGCGGTCATGCCGTTGACGGTACCGTCGTTATAGAGGTCCTTCACGTAGGTGTAGAACCAATCGGCTTCGGTCACGTCCGTGAACGGCAGCGGCTTGCTGCTGCCGACGAGCGCGTTGACGTCTTCTATCACAAGTGTCGGGCGCATGGCAAACAGCACGTCTTCGCGCAGGAGCTGCCCGATGCTGCTGTCAAACGAGTAGAACTTGACCTCGGAGGGATCGCCGATAAAGCCGACCGCCTTCTTGCTGCCGAGATAGACGAACACGTCCGGCTCGAACACGTTCCTGTTCGTACTGCTTTGGTGGACGTAGCCGAAGAAGATGTCGCCGGGCTGATAGAATTCCTCTTTCAGTTCCACGGCGCGTCCGACGGCGCCCAGCGTGTCGGGGATCTCGTTCACGTCTTCGCGCACATAGACCGCCCAGCCCGCCTGATGCTCGGGGATCATCATCTTTTTCAGCCGCAGCGCGTCTGCGTCCAGATCGCCGTCGCGCTTGACGTACAGCATCTGTCCGCCGAACGTCTTTTCGCTGACGCCGGGGATCTTCGTCCATGTCTCCAGCGTGTCGCGCAGCGTCTGCATCTCGGCGGGAAGCCCCAGCTCGATGCCGAACAGTTCGCGATAGACGGCGTTGGCGAAATCGAGATCGCCCTTGCGTTCCAGGCTGCGGAACCGCGAACGGTCCGCTTTCTTGGCGGTCTCGGCGAACACGGCGAGATTCGCCTCGCTCCACTGCTTGCCGCCGACCTCGAACGTCAGCGGCCGCGTGGACAGCCCCTCGACCTTGCCCGCGGGGATGGTGACCGTTTCGCCCTGTTTTGCTGTCGTTGCTATATTATAGCTGAATGTCACGGTTTTGTCAACCGGAATATCAACTTTTCCTGTGACGCCGGTCGCGGAAGCGGTGAGCCCTCCTTCGAGCTGCGCCGGGACGATCGCCGCGCCGGTCGGCGCGCTCTCCGCGACGGAGACGCCCTTGAGATCGGCTTTGCCGTGATTGGTAAGCGTCAGCGTGACCGTGATCGTATCGCCGGTCTGCACGCTGTTGTACTTTTTCACGCTCGTTTCGCGTTTGACGTCCAGACCGCGCCGTTCGAGCCGCGTCTTCGCCGCGTCGGTCAGCGTCAGCCCTTTGTCCGCAGCGGCCTGCGCCGGACGGATGATGGAAAAGCCCGTGACCGCGTTGGGATCGCCCACGTAGGCGAACGCGCCTTTCTCGTAGAACAGCACGCTGTAATCGTCCAGACGCACCGAGCCGCCGAGACTGTTGCGCTCGCTGTCGATCTTGTCGACGCCGGTCTTCAGGTCGATCTTCTTGCCGTTGGAGTTGCAGAAATACTTCTTGCCGTCGCCCAGCACGTCGCCGACGAAGACCGTGGAGTGACCGGTGCCCTTGTTCGTGTTGTAGTAGGTGACGACGTCGCCCGGCTGCAGCAGCTTTTCGCTCTCGATCGCCGCCTCGGCGTCATACTTGCCGGTCGCGCCGCCGGTGTAGAACACGATGCCCGGCGTCGCGGGATCGAGGTCCTGCGCCATCTTGCGCGTGATCGCGTTGCGGCTGCCGTCCATCAGTTTATAGCCGCAGGCGTTGTAGACCACGGTGTATGCAAAGTCCGAGCAGACCGTGAACAGCGTGTTGTCGTCCGCCGCCCATTCCGGGGGATCGCCCGAGGAGATGCGGCTCTCGCCGTGGCTCAGACGCGACTGCGCGGTCATCGCCGTGGAGTCGTACTGCACCAGCGGGCCCTTGTAGTAGTACGCCATCGCCGTCTCAACGATCGCGTCCTGGAAGTCCTTGACGGAGCTTGCCGCGTGCGCCGCGGGCAGCAGGGACGCCACCAGCACAACAGCCAGCAGCATCACGATGAGTCGTTTCGTCAGGTTGCGCATCGAGGTGCCCTCCTTCGGAGTTTTGTATGATAGTATTATAAAAGCCCGATGGAAAAAACGCAAATACGATCTTGCGATTATGACGTGCGGATTTTGCGATTATTCCTGCGAGGCGAGATAATCCGCGCGTCCTTTTTTGTACAGATCGTTGCCGTCTGCGTCGATGACGACGGTCACGGGCAGATCCTCGACCGTGAGGCGGCGGACCGCCTCCGCGCCGAGGTCCTCATACGCGACGATCTCCGCGGATTTGATGCATTTGCTGAGCAGCGCGCCGCAGCCGCCGATCGCGCCGAAATAGACGGCGCCGTACTGCTTCATGGCGCCGACGACCTCGTCCGAGCGTTTGCCCTTGCCGATCATGCCGGTCAGTCCCTCGCGGATCAGAACCGGCGAATACGGATCCATGCGGTACGACGTGGTGGGGCCCGCCGAGCCGATGACCTGCCCGGGCATCGCAGGCGCGGGACCGACGAAGTAGATCACCGCGTCGCTTACGTCGAACGGCAGGGGCTTGCCCTGCGCGACCAGCTCGCAAAGACGCTTGTGCGCCGCGTCGCGGGCGGTGTAGATCACGCCGGAGAGCAGCACGCTGTCCCCGCTTTTGAGCGTTCTTGCCGTCTCGCGCGAAAGCGGCGTCGTGATTCTGACAGCCATATCACAGCACCTCCGTCTGATGGCGCGCAACGTGGCAGTTGATGTTGACCGCCACGGGCAGGCTCGCGATGTGCGCCGCGAATTTTTCGATGTTCACCGCCAGCGCGGTCGTCTTTCCGCCGAAGCCCTGCGGCCCGACGCCGAGCGCGTTGATGCGCTCTAAAAGCTCCCGCTCCAGCGCGGCGTAGACGGGGTCGGGATGATGCTTGCCCAGCGGACGCAGCAGCGCCTTTTTCGCCAGCAGCGCCGCCTTGTCGAACGTGCCGCCGATGCCGACGCCGACCACAATCGGCGGGCACGGGTTCGGTCCCGCCTCCTCCACCGCTTTGACGATGAAGTCCTTCACGCCCTCCACGCCGTCGGCGGGCTTCAGCATGGCGATGCGGCTCATATTCTCGGAGCCTGCGCCCTTCGGCGCGACGGTGATCTTCACCCTGTCGCCCGGGACGAGTTCGCAGTAGAGCATGGCGGGGGTGTTGTCGCCGGTGTTTTTGCGCTCCAGCGGATCGCCGACGACGCTTTTGCGCAGATACCCCTCGGTATAGCCCTGCCGCACGCCCTCGTCGACGGCGGCGGCGAGATCGCCCGCGATATGCACGTCCTGCCCGATCTCCAGAAACACGCAGGCAAGACCTGTGTCCTGACAGACGGGGCAGTTTTTTGCGTCCGCGATGCCGTAGTTTTCGATGATGCGGTCGAGAATTTCCTGCGCCGGCGCCCACGGCTCTTCGCGGCGGCAGCGCTCGATGCACGCCGTCACGTCCGGCGCCAGATGATAGTTCGCGTCCATGCACAGACGGCGCACGACCGCCGTGATCTCGGACGCTTGGATCTCTCTCACGAAAAGCATCTCCTTTCCGGATATCGGTATTGATTTTATTATAACTGCCCCGCGCGCAATTTGCAACTTTTCAAGCGAAAAGTTTTATAGTATAATGCCATTAAGAGGTGATTTCATGGAACTGGATTTCGGACGCCCGTACACCGGCTTTGCGCGCCGCGAGGTGGAGGCGTTTCTGCATAAGATGGAGCTGGACTACGACGAGGGCGTGGAGTTTACCGTGACGCTGTGGGAAAACGACGAGCTGATCGGCACCGGCTCTCTTGACGGCGGCGTGCTCAAGTGCATCGCCGTCGATCCCGCGCATCAGGGAGAAGGGCTGACCGCTACGATCGTCTCCGAGCTGCGCAGAGAGGCGTTTTCCCGCGGGCACGAGCATCTGCTGCTGTTCACAAAGCCGAAAAACCGCGCGATGTTCGAGGACCTGTACTTCTACCCCATCGCCGAGACCGCGGATATGCTGCTGATGGAGAACGTCAAAAACGGCATCGCCGATTTCGTCGCGTCGCTGGAAAAGCCCGCTTGCGACGGCACGGTCGGCTGCGTGGTGATGAACTGCAACCCGTTCACGCTCGGGCACCGCTATCTGGTGGAGACCGCCGCCAAGCAGTGCGACCGGCTGCACGTGTTCGTGCTGTCCGCCGACCGCAGCGAGTTCCCCGCCGCCGACCGCAGGCGGCTCGTCAGCGAGGGCGTCGCCGATCTTCCGAACGTCACCGTCCAGCCAACCGGCGACTATCTGATCTCCGCGGCGACGTTCCCGGCGTATTTTCTCAAGGACAAGGCCCGTGTCGACGACATCCGCTGCGAGCTGGATCTGGAGATCTTCTGCAAATACTTCGCGCCGGCGCTGGGCATCACGCGGCGCTTCGTCGGCACGGAGCCGCTGTCGCCCGTGACGGCGGCGTACAACGAGGCGATGAAGAAATATCTGCCGCCGCGCGGGATCGAAGTGACCGAGCTCACGCGCAGGGAATCCGGCGGCGAGCCGATCTCCGCCAGCCGCGTGCGCGCGCTGCTGAAGCAGCGGGATTTCGCGGCGCTGGAAAAGCTGGTGCCGCCGACGACGCTGGCGTATCTGAAAGCAAGGGAGGCATAACATGCGCGTCATCGACATTGAAAACATCACCTACAACATGAAAAACGACACGCAGTTCGTGCTGCGGTGCGAGGGCGTGTTCCACGACAAGCTCACCGCGGCGGTGTCGCACATCCTGTCCGCGCGGGCGCAGAAGCCGTTCGTGGCGCTGACGGGACCGTCCGGCTCCGGCAAGACCACCACCGCCATGCGTCTCAAGGCGTATCTGGAAAATCTCGGCGTGCCGACGCTGCTCGTCAGCATGGACAATTTCTTCCTCGATCTCGACAAGCGCCCGCCGGAGGCGGCGGGCGACTGGGAGTCGCCGCTGTGCGTCAACGCCGAGCTGCTGGCGGACTGCCTGGCAAGCCTCGCCGCGGGCAAGGAGACGCGGCTGCCGCGCTATGATTTCCGCACCGGCAGGACCGCCGAATGGACGACCGTGCAGGGCGATCCCGACGCGATCATCATCGCCGAGGGCATCCACATGCTCAATCCGTACATCCTCGACCGGCTGGACGGACGCGCGACCGGCGTGTACGTGGCGCCGCGCACGCGCATCATCACCGACGACGACCGCGTGGTCAAGCCCGAGCATATCCGCGTGGCGCGGCGGCTGCTGCGCGATCACGCCACGCGCGGACATTCGCTGCGCGAGACCGTCGCGCGGGCGCAGAGCGTCGACGCCGGCGAGGTCGTGCACATCGCGCCGTACAAGACGAACGCCGAGGTGCACATCGACACGTTCCACGACTATGAGCTGTGCATCCTCGCGAAATACCTGCGCGAGATCCCGCAGTTCCAGGAGGAGCTGACGCCGGAGTTCATGGCGGCGCATCATCTGCGCGTGCTGAACGACGTGCTGCGGGCGATCCCGCCGCTCCGCACCGAATACGTACCGCACGATTCGCTGATCCGCGAATTCGTGGGCGGAAGCTGTTTCACATACTGAAAAGGAGGACGGGCACATGAAGCACTATGACGTCGGCGCCTACATCTGGCCGGCATACACGGGCGACGAGCTGCGCTCGCGGATGTTCTGGCCGAAGGGCATGGGTGAATGGGAGACCGTGCAGGAGGCGAAGCCGAAATACGAGGGACATCAGTGGCCGCGCAGGCCGCTGTGGGGCTACGTCAACGAGGCGGACCCCGCCGTGATGGAGATGGAGATCGCCCAGGCGACGCGCCACGGCGTCAATGTGTTCATTTACGACTGGTATTGGTTCGACCGCCGTCCGTTCCTGGAGTGCTGCCTGAACGACGGCTTTCTGAAAGCCGCGAACAACAAGGAGATGCAGTTCTATCTGATGTGGGCGAACCACGACGCGAACCATCTGTGGGACCGCCGTCTGTCCGGCAGCGAATGCGGCAGGACAACGATCTGGACCGGGCGCGTCAACCGCATCGACTTCGAGGAGATGGCCGAGCGGCTGGTCGACAAGTATTTCGGGCTGGACAACTACTACAGGATCGACGGCAAGCCGGTCTTTATGATCTATGATCTGGGCAATTTCATCGCCGGTCTCGGCGGCGAGCAGGCGGCGATCGACGCGATCGCGTGGCTGCGCGCGCTGGCGGTGAAAAAAGGCTTCCCCGGTCTGCATCTGCAAACGCGCGTCCGCAGCGCTCACCGCATCAAAAAAAGCGCCGACGGGCTCGCCTCGGGCGGGATCGAAGCGTATCCCCCGGTGGTCAGGGCGCTGGGGATCGACAGCGTGACGCACTACGGTTTCGGCGATATGGCGATGCCGCAGGGCGACTATCTGACCATTTTGGAGGAGGTCGCCTGCGAATACGCCAAGATGGAGCAGGACTATGACGCGGCGTATTTCCCGCAGGTCGCCTGCGGCTGGGACAACAACCCGCGCTTTCCCGACACGCTGCGCCCGCGCATCATCACGAACAACACGCCCGAAAATTTCGAGAAGGCGCTGCGGCTGGCAAAGACCTACGTGGACGAGCATCCGCTGCCCGCGCCGCTGATCACGATCAACGCGTGGAACGAGTGGACGGAGACCAGTTATCTGCAGCCGGACGACCTGTACGGCTACGGCTATCTCGACGCGGTCAAAAAAGTCTTCGTCGACGGACAATAAAACGCAAAAGAGGTCGGTCTGAGTGGCAAACCTTCTGCGACAAGAGCATATCCCCGTTCTGGAGACGGACGCCGCCGTCGGACTGACCGACGCCGAGGTCCGTGCGCGTCAGCATGCCGGTCTTGACAACGCGCCGCCGCGCAGCGCGGGGCGCAGCGTCGTGCAGATCGTGCTGCGCAACCTGTTCACCTATTTCAATCTGATCTTCTTCGCGCTGGCGGCGGTGCTGATCGCCGTCGGGTCGTGGAACGATCTGCTGTTTCTCGGCGTGGTGTTTTTCAACACCGCGATCGGCACGGTGCAGGAACTGCGCAGCAAGCAGGTGCTCGACCGCATCCGTCTGCTGGACGCGCAGCAGTGCACGGCGGTAAGAAACGGCGCCGAAGTCACGCTGGACGCATCGCAACTCGTCCGCGACGACGTGGTGCGCTTTGGCGCGGGGCAGCAACTGTGCGCCGACGCGGTCGTGCTGGACGGCACGTGCCTTGTGAACGAGGCGCTCGTCACCGGCGAGTCGGACGAGATCCCCAAGGCGGCGGGCGACAGACTGCTGTCCGGCAGTTTCGTCGTGACGGGCAGCGTGACCGCGCGGCTGACCGACGTGGGCGAGGCGTCCTACGCGGCGCGGCTGACGCAGGCGGCGAAAAAGCGCGGAACGCGCAAGACGTCGGAGATGGTGCGCTCTCTTCGCGCGCTGGTCAAGTGGATCGGCATTTTCATCGTGCCGTTCGGCGCGCTGCTGCTGTGGAACGAGTATTACCGGCTCGGGCAAACGCTGGAGCACAGCGTCGTCGCCATGTCGGCGGCGCTGATCGGGCTGATCCCCGAGGGGCTGTACCTGCTGACCAGCATCGCGCTCGCCGCCGCCGTGGTGCGGCTTGCAAGGCGCGGTGTGCTGACGCGGCAGCTGAGCAGCGTGGAGACGCTGGCGCGCGTGGACGTGCTGTGCGTGGACAAGACCGGCACGATCACGACCGGCGAGATGACGGTCGACGAGGTCGTCACGCCGGACGGCGACTGCGACGCGGCGCAGGCGCTGCGCGATCTGCTTGCCGCCACCGGCGACGGGAACGCCACGGCGTCGGCACTTCGCGCGTATTTCGGCGGCGAAGCGCGCCGCACAGCGGTATCCGCCGAGCCGTTCACCTCGGTCAAAAAATACAGCGCCGCGACCTTTGAGGGCGGCGAGACGTGGCTGCTGGGCGCGCCGGAGGCGCTGCTGGGGCACGCCTACGACGACGACCCGCGCCGCACGGTGGTGCTGGTACGGCGCGACGGGCAGGATACGACGCTTGCGGCGGCGATCCGCCTGCGCGACGAGGTGCGCCCGTCGGCGGCGGAGACGTTCCGCGGCTTTGCCGAGCGCGGCGTGACGATCAAGGTCATCTCCGGCGACAGCCCGCACACCGTGTCCGAGGCGGCGCGCAAGGCGGGCATCCGAAACGCCGACCGCACCATCGACGTGCGCGGACTGACGAACGATATGCTGGTGGCGGCGGCGGAGCGCTATACCGTGTTCGGCCGCGTGACGCCCGAGCAGAAGCGGACGCTGATTCTGGCGCTGAAGGCGGCGGGACACACGGTCGCCATGACGGGCGACGGCGTGAACGACGTGCTGGCGCTGAAGGAGGCGGACTGCGCGATCGCGATGGCGTCGGGCAGCGACGCGGCAAGCCGCGTCAGCGATCTGGTGCTGCTGGACAACGACTTTTCCGTCATGCCCGCCGCGGCGTCGGAGGGACGGCGCGTGGTCAACAACATCCAGCGCAGCGCGACGCTGTTTCTGGTGAAAAACATGGTGTCGCTGGCGCTGGCGCTGGGGACGCTGCTGTTCGCGGCGTCGTTCCCGTTCACCGCCTCGCGCATGACGCTGATCGGCTCGCTGACGATCGGTCTGCCCGGCTTCGTGCTGGCGATGGAGCCGAACGAACAGCGCATCCGCGGGCATTTCCTGCCGAACGTGCTGCGCCGCGCGCTGCCGAGCGCGCTGACCGATCTGCTGATGCTGACGGGCGTGATGTTCGTCGGCGCGGCGGCGGGACTGCAGTCGGGTGAGATCGGCACCTGCTGCACGATCGTGATGGGCGTGATCGGACTGATGACCGTCGTGCGCGTGTCCATGCCGATGACGCCGCTGCGCCGCGCACTGGTGATCTTCCTCGCGGCGGCGTTCGCGTTTTGCGTGGCGCTGCTCGGGCGGCTGTTCACGCTGGTACCGCTCGACCTGACCGCGTGGCTGATCGTGGCGGGGGCGAGCCTGCTTGCCGTGCCGGTGATGTACGGCTTGAGCAAACTGATCGACCGGAGGTACGCCGATGCGTCTGTTTATCGCCGTTGAACTTCCCGCGTCCGTGCGCGCAGCAATTGCGCAGAGCGCAGGTCGGTTGCGCGAGGCGTTTCCGCGCGGGCGGTTTTCCCGCGGGGAGAATTATCACCTGACGCTTGCGTTTCTCGGCGAGACGCCGGAGGCACGGCTTTCGGACGTGACCGCCGCAATGGACTGCTGCCGCGCGCAGCCGTTTGCGCTGACGGTCGGCGCGGTCGGGACGTTTCCCGGCGGCGTGCTGTGGCGCGCCGTCGACGGCGGCGACGATCTGACGCGCTTGCAGCGGCTTCTGACCGCGGCGCTCTGCGGCAGGGGTTTTCGCCTCGAGCAGCGCGGCTACAAGCCGCATCTGACGCTGGCGCGCGAAGCGGTGCGCGACCCGCGCGTCCCGCTGCCGGACCTGCCGCCGCTGACTTGCACGGCGGATCACATGACGCTGTTCCGCTCCGACAGAATAGACGGCAAACTCGTCTACACGCCGCTGCACCGAACGAAATTCGCATAAAAAAGACGACCCGACGGGTCGTCTTTTTTATGATGCTATTACGCGATGGGCTGGTTCGCGGCGTTGACGATCGTCATGAACTTCACGGGATCGAGCGACGCGCCGCCGATCAGACCGCCGTCGATGTCGGGCTGCGCCAACAGTTCGTAGGCGTTTTTCTCGTTCATGCTGCCGCCGTACTGGATCGTGACGGCGCGCGCGATCTTGGCGCTGTAGCGCTTGCGGATCATCGCGCGGATCGCGCAGCAGACCTCCTGCGCCTGTTCGGGCGTAGCGGTCTTGCCGGTGCCGATCGCCCAGATCGGCTCGTAGGCGATGACGATCTTCTTCATTTTCTCCTCGGTCACGCCCTGCAGCGCGGCCTTGATCTGCATGGCGATCCACTCCTCGGTCACGCCGATCTCACGCTGCTCAAGGCTTTCGCCCACGCAGAGGATCGGATGCAGGCCGGCTTCCAGCGCGGCGAGCACCTTGGCGTTGACGTCGGCGTCGGTCTCGCCCATGGCGCGGCGCTCGGAATGCCCGATGATGACGTACTTGCAGCCGGCGTCCACGATCATGCCCGTGGAGATCTCGCCGGTATACGCGCCGGAGGCGGCGGCGTTGCAGTTTTCCGCGCCGATGGCGACGCGCGTCTCGCGCATGGCGCGGACGGCGGCGGAAATGTCGATGGCGGGCACGCAGAACACGATGTCACACCAGCGGCTGCGCGGCAGCATATTCTTGAACTCCGTCAGAAACGCCTTGGTCTCGGCGGGCGTCTTGTTCATCTTCCAGTTGGCTGCGATGACGGTCTTGCGGTATTTTCTGTTCATGCTCTTTTGATCTCCTTACTTGTCCAGCAGGCACGCGATGCCCGGCAGTTCTTTGCCCTCGAGGAACTCCAGCGACGCGCCGCCGCCGGTCGAGATGTGGGTGATCTTATCGGCAAAGCCGAGCTGCTCGCACGCAGCGGCGCTGTCGCCGCCGCCGACGATGGTGATGGCGTCGGAGTCGGCAAGCGCCTGCGCCACGGCGACGGTGCCATTGGCAAGCGTCGGATTTTCAAACACGCCCATCGGGCCGTTCCACACGACGGTCTTCGCGGTCTTCGCCGCGTCGGCAAACAGTTCGCGCGTCTTTTCGCCGATGTCGAGACCCATGCACTCGTCGCAGATCGCGTCGGAGGCGACGGTCTTGACGTCGATCGGCGCGTCGATGGGATCGGGGAAGCTCTTCGCCACGACGGTGTCGACCGGCAGAAGCAGCTTGACGCCCTTCTGCTCCGCCTTCTTCATCATGTCCTTGCAGTAGTCGATCTTCTCGCTGTCAAGAAGGCTCTTGCCCACGCCGTAGCCCTTCGCGGCGAGGAACGTGTACGCCATGCCGCCGCCGATGATCAGAGTGTCGACCTTCTCGAGCAGGTTGTTGATGACGTTCAGCTTATCCGAGACCTTCGCGCCGCCGAGGATCGCCACGAACGGACGCGCGGGATCGGCAAGCGCCTTGCCCATGGTGCCGAGCTCTTTTTCAATGAGGAAGCCGCACACGGCGGGCAGATAGTCGGCGACGCCCGCGGTGGAGGCATGGGCGCGGTGCACGGTGCCGAACGCGTCGGACACGTACAGGTCCGCCATGTCCGCCAGCTTCTTGGCGAACGTGGGATCGTTCTTCTCCTCGCCCTTGTCGAAGCGCAGGTTCTCCAGCAGCATGATCTCGCCCGGCTGCAGGCTCTTCGCCAGCGCCAGCGCCTCGTCGGAGACGGGGTCGAGCGATTCGGCGATCTTGACCGGCTTGCCCAGCAGCTCGCCGAGCCGCTTGGCGACGATCTTCATCGAAAGCGCGGGCTTCACCTCGCCCTTGGGCTTGCCCAGATGCGAGCAGGCGATCACGGCGGCGCCCTGCTCGAGCATGTACCTGAGCACGGGCAGCGCGGCAGTGATGCGCACGTCGCTGGTGATAACGCCCTCTTTCACGGGGACGTTGAAGTCGCAGCGGCAGAGGACTTTTTTGCCCTTCAGCTCCACGTCGCGAACGGATTTCTTGTTGTAATTCATAAATAGTACCTCCTATTCAGATTTCCCAATTGATCATACGCCCCTGCCCGATCAGGCGGGGGAACCCTTGCTGCCGCAGCGCCTCGTAGGTGACGAGCGCCACGGAATTGCCGAGATTGAGCGATCGCGCCTCCGCGCGCATCGGGATGCGGAGACAGCGGTCGGGGAACCGACGCAGCAGCGCCTCCGGAAGCCCCTTCGTCTCCTTGCCGAACAGCAGCCAGCAGCCGTTGGGCATCGGCGCGTCGGCGTAGACGCGCGGCGCCTTGGTGGTCAGCAGCCACGGATCGGTCACGCCGCCGCGGGCAAACAGGTCGTCGATCCCCTCGTACACGCGGACGTCGACGAGGTGCCAATAGTCCAGACCGGCGCGTTTGACCGCCTTGTCCGAGATGTCGAAGCCGAGCGGCTTTACAAGATGCAGCACGGCGCCGGTGGCGGCGCAGGTGCGGGCGACGTTGCCGGTGTTCGCCGGGATCTCCGGCTCGACCAGCACGATATTCACCACCGCGATCACCCTTTCCGCGCAACGCCCATTTTATTAGAAAGTCGAGAAAAAATCAACCATTTTTTAGCAGAAATCAAGAATAATTATCGTTTTTTTGCCAGCGGCGTGCTGTGCTGCTGCGCGTCGAGCAGCTCCAGCAAAATCGCGTTGGAGACAAGAAAGCCCTTCGGCGTCAGCCGCCAGCGGCCGTGCGCTGTCTGCTCCGCCATCTCCTCGCGCTCGTACTTTTGCAGCAGCTTTTCCAGCGGCGCGAACGGCAGCAGGAACGTCTTCTGATACTCCTCGCGCTCGACGCCGTAGGTCGTCCGCAGGCGGAGCATCACGTATTCGCCCGCGCGTTCGCGCACGGGGATCGCCTCGTTCTCCGACAGCACCACGCCGCCCGTCTGCACGCCGTTTATATACCCCTCCAGATCGCGCGCGATCGTGAAGCGTCTGCCGCCGAAGTCGCTCGCCGCCGTCGGACCGAAGCCTAAATATTCGCCGCCGAGCCAATATTTGAGATTGTGGCGGCACTCCATGCCGCGCTTTGCGAAGTTCGAGATCTCGTACTGGTGCAGTCCCGCGCGGCGCAGCGTGCTCTCTGCAGCGAGGTACATATCCGCCTGCGCGTCGTCGTCGGGCAGGTTGGCAAATTCGCGGTAGTCCCACAGCCGCGTGCCCTCCTCGACCTTCAGCCCGTAGCAGGACATGTGGTCGGGCGCGAGCGCCAGCACGTTTTCAAGCGTCGTCTGCCACTGCTCGCGCGTCTGCCCGGGCAGACCGTACATCAGGTCGACCGACACGTTGTCAAAGCCGGCGCGGCGCGCGTTCTCCACCGCCGCGACCGCCTGTTTCCAGTCGTGCGGACGGGCGAGCTTGCGCAGCATCTCGTCGCTGTCGGACTGCACGCCGATCGACACGCGGGTGAAGCCCGCGCGGCTCAGCCGCCCGAGCGATGCGAAGGGCGCGCTGTCGGGGTTCGCCTCGAACGTGATCTCCGGCGTCTTCGCCATGTGAAAGCGCCGCACGATCTCGTCGAGGATGCGGATAAGCCCGTCCGCGCCGAAGAAGCTGGGCGTGCCGCCGCCGAAGTAGATCGTGTCCACCTCGTGCTGCGGCGCAAGCTCCGCCGTTTCGCGGATGTGCGCGGTGACCGCGCGGAGATAGCGGTCCATCGCCCCGGCGTTCCTGCCGCCGCTGAGCGAGTAGAAATCGCAGTATTCGCATTTGCTGCGGCAGAACGGGACGTGGACGTAGATCCCGAGCGTCTTCCCCTGCGTCGCCATGGGCGAGTCTCCTTTCTGTGTCGGGCATAGCCCGACAATGAATTGCGCCTTATGGCGCGTGAATTGCACTTCGTGCATGAATTGACCTTCGGTCATGAATTGCCCTGCGGGGCATGAAAGCGCAATTCAATTCACGGAGCGAAGCGAGAAATCATGCGCAAAGCGCAATTCATGACGCGAAGCGTCAAATCATTTTTCATTGTCGGGCAAAGCCCGACAGTCAGTCGTCTTCCAGCTTGAGCACCGCCATGAACGCCTCCGACGGCACGGCGACCGTGCCGAACGAGCGCATGCGCTTTTTGCCCTCCTTC
>JAFSXP010000024.1 GCA_017443965.1 Oscillospiraceae bacterium | reverse complement strand
GCGCATGCGCAGGATCACGCGCAGCCCCGCGCTGGAGATGTATTCCAGCTTGTCCGCGTCAAGGATCAGTTTCCCGGCGCCGCTCGCCGTGACCGCGTCAAGGATCTCCTTTTCCAGCGCTTCCGCGTTCGTCGTATCGACGTGTCCCTTCAGAAAAACTGTCAAAGCGCCGTCGCTTACAGAATGCTCCGTCAGTGCCATCTTATCGTCCTCCTCAAATATGCTTTTTGATGCGAAGGATGTTCTGACCGTCCTTGTATTCGTAGGTCACGTCATCCATCGTCTTTTTCACAAGAAACACGCCAAGCCCGCCGACCGCACGCTCCTCTGCGGACAGCGTCAGATCCGGATCAGCAGCGGCGAGCGGATCGTAAGGTACGCCGTGGTCGATGAACGTGATCACAACTGCCATCGGATCGTTCTCCACCTCGACGCGTACCGTGGCGGGACCCGTGTCGGGATTGTAAGCATACTGCGCGATATTGCCGAACAGCTCGTCGATCGCAATGTCGATCTGCGTCTGCGCCTTCATCGGGCAATCGAGCGCCTCTAACTGCGCGTCGACGAACTGCGTCACGACCGCGATATTCGGCACCGTCGCCTCGATCGTCAGTTCGTTGCCCGCGCTGGGCTTTTCGATGGTCAGAATATCGTCAAAGCCAGTCAGCGAGAAGATCTCCAGAATATCGTCGTTGACGCCGCAGACCGTCATACCGCCGCGCTTGAGAAACATCTTCTGCGCGATCAGTAAAAGCCGCAGACCGGCGGAGGAGAGATAGTCGAGGTTCGTAAAATCGAACACCAGCCGATCCGCCTCTTCGGGGATCGACTTCAGTTCCTCCTCCAACTGCGGCGCGCTCGACGTGTCGAGCCGACCCGCCAGCGCAATGGTGAACGTGCCGCCGTCAAGGATCTTGTCAATCGTCATGTTGCACGACCTCCGTTTCATTTGGTCACATTATAACAGCAAAACCAATTCTCTGCAACAAAAAAGATCGGGCAGAATCCCTGCCCGTTCTTTTAAGTCAGTCTCTCGATCACGATGCGGTCGACAAGCTCACGGATCTTTTCGATCTCCGGCGTCTGTGAGCCCTCGGTCATGGCGTTCGCGGTGCCTGCCGCCAAAGAGCGTTTTGCCGTCAGCTCCCAGCTGTCGCCGCGCTGCATGCCGTACAGCAGCGCCGCCAGCATCGCGTCGCCGCTGCCGACCGTACTGCCGACCTTGACCGGCAGGCCGTGTCCGAACAGCACCTCGTCCGCCGTGACGAATAGCGCGCCTTCCCCGCCCATCGAGACCACAACGCGCTCCACGCCGCGCTCTAAGATCTCGCGTGCGGCGGCAAGGATGTCGCGCTGATAGTGCAGCGGCTCGCCGAAGAATTCGGAAAGCTCCTCTCTGTTCGGCTTGATGAGCGTCGGCTTTGCCGCGATGCCGAGACGCATCGGCGCGCCGACCGTATCGAGTGCGGTCGTGATCCCTTTCTCACGAAGCGCCGTGATCCATTTCGCCAGCACGTCCTCCGCCATGCCCGGCGGATTGGCGCCGGAAAGCGCCACGATGTCACCCGGCTTCACGGCGGCTTCGATCTTCTGCCAAACCTGCGCAAGCTCCTCTTCCGTCACCGGCGCGCCCGGCTCGTTCAGCTCGGTCATCGTGCGGCGGCAGACGTCCATGATCTTCAGATTCGTGCGCGTCGCGCGGTCACGCACGACGTAATCGTGCCGCACGCCGAGCTCGTCAAGCTGCTGCTTGATGTATTCGCCCGTGCTGCCGCCGACAACGCCGACGGACAGCGTGTCGCCGCCGAGCGCCGCCACCATCTTTGCAACGTTGATCCCCTTGCCGCCCGGATCGCGGCGCGAGGTCACAACGCGGTTGACGCCGTCGACCGTCAGCATCTCCACGGACACCGTTCTGTCGACCGCCGGATTCAGGCAAACCGTCAGGATCATTGTCTCACCGCCTCATGTTTTCCTGTATTTTACAACCCGCCCCGCAAAAAGTAAAGACTGATTTTCCACAACATCTCGTTGATTTTGGCGGTCGGATTTGGTAATATGTTGTCGATACTTCCTCCCGGAGGCAGTTTTATGCGAAGAAAAGCCGGCAGCGGCCGTCTGCGCCGCGTGATCATCATATTGCTGTGTATTCTCGCCGCGCTGGAAGCGGTCTGGTTTCTGTTCGTCTACTCGAACGTCGCGCCGATCGCGCATCTGCGCAGCGTCGCCATCCAGACCGCAATGTCCACGATGCACAATCAGTGGCTTGCCACGTCATTTTTTCCGAAGTCCGTGATTGACGATGTTATGGGCTCCGTCGAGACTGCGCGCACGCGGCAGATCCGCGTCAACACCACCTGGCAGGATGCTCCGGCGGAAGCGACGAAAACGGTGGAACCGCAGACGAACGATGCAGAGGAAGCGTTCTACGCACGCTTCCCGCTTCTTGAACGAAGCTCGTTTGACAGATGGTGCGGATCGCACCCGGAGGCGACGGCGGACGGCTGGGAAAACGTGCTGATCGACGAATCTGCGCTCGACGCACAGGGCACGGATATCCTGACAGTCTACGGCGACAGCGTGCTGGCGGTCGACGCCGTGGAGGGCGTTCTGCTGATCCGTGTGAGCGGCGGCGGATGGCGCGGCGTGCTCGCCATGGCGGAGGACCCGGCGCGGGTATCCGTCTGCGCGTCGCGCAATCTGGGCGGCTCCGGGCAATACGCCGGCAAGATCGCAGAGGATCACGGCGGCGTGCTGGCAATGACCGCCAGCGGCTTTGAGGACGAGGACGGCGTCAGCAACGGCGGCACCATCTGCGGCTACGCCATGTGCGAGGGCGCCGTCTGCGGCTTCATGCCGCTCGGCTACGGCTACAAGCGTGTCGAGCTGCACGAGGACGACCGCTTATATATCGCGGACAGCGGCTCCCCCGTCCCCGCAGACTGCACCGACGCCGTGGAATTCGCGCCCGCGCTGATCGTGGACGGCGAGATCGTGGTGGACGACACCAGCATCTGGACGGCGATCAATCCCCGCACCTGCATCGGGCAGTGCGCGGACGGCACGATCTGCATGCTGTCGATCGAAGGGCGACAGCTCACGTCGCTCGGTACGACCGTTGTGGAATGTGCCGAGGTGCTCTCCCGCTACGGATGCCTGCAGGCGATGAATCTGGACGGCGGCACCAGCTCGATCCTCTGGTACCGCGGTAAATGCGTCACACGTTGTTCCAATTCACTTTTGCCGGAGGGCAGGACTCTGCCGAACGCGTGGGTATACCGATCCAAAGAGAAGACTGCCGAATGAGTTTCATTCGGCAGTCTCTTTTTTCAGAACAGCGTGATCTGCGTCGTGTCCGGCATCGAGCCGAAAACGCCCGCGTCTTTCAGGTTTTCGATGTGCGTCTTGGAAACCTTCGGGCAGGCGGCGGCGAACTCCTCCACGGAGAGGAATTTATGCTTTTCCCGCCCTGCGGCAATGTCCATCGCAGCCGTCGCGCCGAGCCCGCTGACCGCCACGAACGGCGGGATCAGTTTGCCGTCCTTCATGTTGAAGTACAGCGGATCGGACTCATAAAGGTCCATCGGCAGGAACTCGAAGCCGCGCAGATAGAATTCGTAGCAGATCTCCAGTGTGGTGTAGAGCGACTGATCCTTCGCCGTGGCGTCCTTGCTGCTTTCGATCTTCTTCATCGCCTCGACGACGCGGTCTTTGCCCTGCGTCATCAGCGCTGCGTCGAACGCGTCCTTCTGGCTGCGGCGATAGAAATACGCCGCGTAGAATTCCAGCGGACGATGCACCTTGTACCACGCGATGCGAAACGCCATCATAACATATGCGACAGCATGCGACTTTGGGAACAAATATTTGCACTTGCGGCAGGATTCGATATACCACTCCGGCACGCCGAGATCGCGCATTTCCTCCACAATGCCGTCAGGCCACGCCTTTCCCTTATGTATCGCACCTTTCCGGACCGCTTCCATGAATTTGAACGCGCGCTTTTCGTCCATACCCTTGGAGATCAGATACAGCATGATATCGTCGCGGCAGCCGATCGCCTCGGTGACCTTTGCGGTGCCGTTCAGCACCAGATCGCGCGCATTGCCGTGCCAGACGTCCGTGCCATGCGAAAAGCCGGAAAGCCGAACGAGGACGTCGAATGTGTCCGGCTGCGTCTCGACCAGCATGTTCCTCGCGTTGCGCGTGCCGAACTCCGGGATCGCCGCCGCGCCGGGCGGTCCGAGGATCTTGTCGTTCTCGAAGCCGAGGACCTTGGAGGACTTGAAGATGGACATGGTGTCCTTGTCGTCCAGCGGGATCTCCAGCGCGTTCGTGTTCGTCAGACGCTCCAGCAGGCAGATCATCGTCGGATCATCATGTCCGAGCATGTCCAGTTTGAGAAGGTTCTCCTCCATCGAATGATACTCGAAATGCGTCGTCACCCAGGCGTCGTCTTCGGTCGCGTCGGCGGGATGCTGCACGGGGCAGAAATCCCAGATCTCGTTTTCCTGCGGGATGACGACCAGACCGCCGGGGTGCTGTCCCGTGGTTCGCTTGACGCCGGTGCAGCCAATGGCAAGACG
>JAFSXP010000023.1 GCA_017443965.1 Oscillospiraceae bacterium | reverse complement strand
TGCCGCAGGGAGGCGGCGGTTAGGGATCGCCGCACCGGCGCGCGGCGGAAACGGGGAGGACTCCCTCAGTCCGCTTCGCTGACAGCTCCCTCGGAGAGGGAGCCGTAATTCGCCGCCTTCGCGCAGGATGACAAACAAAAAACTCCGTCCCGCCGTGCGGGACGGAGTTTTTTTGTGCGGCGTTACGCCTCGGGGGCGAAGTTGTCCTTGCCGACGCCGCAGAGCTCGCAGGTGAAATCCTCGGGAAGCTCTTCCCACTTCTTGCCCTGCTCGTCCTCGTCGTAGACCCAGCCGCAGACCTGGCATACGTATTTCATGTTTGTTCCTCCTGTTATTTTCCGTATCGTCTCGTTGATCGCTTACAGACCGAGCTTCTTTGCGATGGAATCGACCTTCGCCTTGATGTCGTCGCCGATCAGCTCCGCCGCGAAGTAGCGCTCCAGCATACCTTTTAAGGCCTTGCCGTGGCGCGCCTCGTCCTTCGCCATTTCGTGGACGGTGTCGTGGATGGCGTCAAGCCCGTTCTTCTTCGCGCAGGCGGCAAGATCGAACTTGCCCTGCACCGCGCCGAACTCGCAGTCCGCGCGCCATGCAAGGTTCTTCTTGGTGCTGTCCGTCATGTTCGGCTCCAGCTCGGTGCCGAGCAGCTCCGCGAACTTCGCGGCGTGCTCCGCCTCTTCGTACGCTGCCTTTTCCCAGTACAGCGCGATCTCGGGATACCCCTCGCGGGCGGCGACGCGCGCCATGCACAGGTACATGCCGACCTCGCTGCACTCGGCGGTAAAGTTGGACTTCAGCTGCTCAAGGATGTACTTCTTGGTCTCCTCGTCGATGTCGGGATTGTTCTTCACGGTCTTGGCATAGATGCCCAGCTCATGCTCGGCGGCGAGTTTGCCGTCTTCCTTCATCTCGGTGAATTTCGAGCCGGGGACCTTGCAGACGGGGCAGAATTCGGGGGGCGTATCGCCCTCGTGGACGTAGCCGCAGACGGTACATAAAAACTTTTTCATTTTTTTTTCCTCCTTTAAATGTATAAGTGTTCCTGCATCCATCATACAGGCAAACGCGGAAAAAAGCAACCGCGAAAAATAATCGAACAAATGTTCTAAAAGTACAATACTTCGGACACGGTTTTTGCTAATCTTACGGTGCTGCCGGAGAGGGATCCGCGTCGCGTTTCCGCTGCCGCAGATCGCGGAAAAAGTCGGAAAGCTGCGCGGCGCAACGATCGCCGCACACGCCGGAGACCACCTCCGGCTTATGGTTGTACGGCAGGTCGAACAGACGGATCACGCTGCCGCAGGAGCCAGCCTTCGGATCGTCCGCGCCGTACACCACGCGCGGGATCCGCGCGTTGATGATCGCCCCCGCGCACATCGGGCACGGCTCCAGCGTGACGTACAGCGTGCACTGCCAAAGCCGCCAGCCGCCGAGCGTGCGGCATGCCGCGGCGATCGCCTCCAGCTCCGCGTGCGCGAGCGCGTTCTTGTCCGATTCGCGTCGGTTCCGCCCCGTTCCGACGACGCGGTCACCCAGCGCGATCACGCAGCCGACGGGCACCTCGCCCTCCGCCGCAGCCTCTGCGGCGAGCGACAGCGCAAGCTCCATGAAATCGGCGTCAGTCACGGCGTCACCTCCCCGCTCCATCGTACCACGGGCGGGGAGATCGGTCAAGAGAAGGAAGAAAGGATGATACGGAATGTCGGAAAAGAGATGTCAGGTGGGTTTTGTGTGCGATGCGCCGCTTTGCTGCTGCCGTGAATGCGGCTGCGAGCTGTTCGGCGGCGAAATTTATTACGATATGGCGCAGTTCGCGGTGTGCCGCGACTGTCTGCCGCAGTTTGCAAGGCGGTATTTCAGCTGCCGCCGCCGCGTGATGAAGACAGCGGGGCGGTGCATGTGACGCTGGAGGAGCTTTCCCCGCAGTACCGCGCCGAGGCGGCGCGCCTCCGGGAACGCCTGCGCGTCCTGCGCCGCGATTATGAGCTCGCGCAGGGCGACGAGCGATTCCTGCTGCGCCGCCGCATCACACAGATGAGCGAGATGCTGACGCAGACGCGCGAGCTGGCGGAGCTGACCGCCCACTACTACGAAAGGAGCCGCGGCAGGAATGCGAAATACAGACTTTGAGGGGTATTTCGCGCCGCGGCGCCCGCGGGACGAGCAGCTGCGGCGGCTGCGCGCCGCGATCGAGCAGGAGCTGACGCCGCGTCAGCAGTGCGTGCTGCGCGCCGTGTATCTGGAAAACCGCACCGAGACCGATCTTGCGCGCGAGCTGGGCGTGAACAAGTCCACCGTGAGCCGCACGCTCTCCCGTGCAAGGGACCGGCTGCGCCGCTGCCTGCGGTACTGACTGAAAAGGATCCCTTCGTCGTCGCACTCAATCAGCGGTTACTTGACAGGGCGCTTTTTTTCGTACTATACTGAAGAAAACACCCCGAAAGGAGCGCGTTTCCATGAAAAAGAGCGTCTTTCGTCTGCTGACGGTTATGCTGACCGCCGTGCTGCTTCTGTCGGTCATCTCGCCCGTCGCGGCGTCGGCAAAGATCACGAACGAGCGGCAGCAGGCGATCGTCAACACCGCGCTGGCGTACTACTACCGCGGCTACGGCGTGCAGTATGACTCGATCCCCATCACCAACTTCGGCAAGTACGACGGCGGCCCGATCCGCGGCGGCTTCACGTTCTCGCCCGAGGACGCGACCGAGGATCATCTGCACTACTCTGTGTGCTCGGACTTCATGCTGGAGGTCTACTACGACGCGTTCGGCTGGATGTTCATGGACTACGTGCTCAACTGCAAGACGACGAACATCATGGCGCTGAAGGAGGATAACCCGATGGTCGTCTATCGCTACGACCCGGGCGACCCAAGCTACGCGAACGTGACGAAGGATCAAGCGCGGGCGGCGGCGATGAAGGCGTTCCAGCCGGGCGACGTCTACGTCAACATGAACGCGGACGGCTCGTCCGGTCACGCCATGATGTTCATCGGTGATTATAAAAACGACGGGCACGACTACGTGATCCACTGCTGGGGCAGCAAGTACATCCCCGAGACCGGCACGGACAAGGTCGAGACCGCGGTGAAAAACGCCAACGGCGGCGCGATCCGCATCGATGACTGCGCCGACTACGTCTTCGGCGAGAACGACACAAGCTACAGCTTATTCCGCGGGGATCACAAGTACATCATCGTGCGGCCGCTGAACGTCCTCGGCGCGGTGCCGCTGACGGCGAGCGCGCAGGCGCGGCTGAAATACCCCGGTCTGAGCATCGACCGCCGCGCCGACCACGACCGCTTCCGCGACGTCGAGCAGGGCGGCGACATCACCGTGACGCTGAACATTCAGAATAACGACTCAACGCCGTACTCCGTGCCGGTCACGCAGGTCGTGCCGCAGAATGCAGCGCTCAAAAGCGCGGGCGGCGCGCAGGTGGACGGCAGCACGCTGACGTGGACGGTCGACGTCCCCGCCGGCGAGACGAAGACGGTCTCCTACACCGTCACCGCCACCGGCAAGCGCGGCGAGACGGTCGAGCTGACGGGCGGCAACGTCGCGGGCATCCGCGACAACCGCATCCCCGTGCTGATCGGCGGCAAGCATCTGACCGACGCGCAGTGCGAAACGCTGCTGAAGATCAAGGACTACAAGGCGCTTTTGCGCAAGCAGAAGCTGACCTCGTCCGGCTTTGCCGAGACGGTCTACCGTGAGGTACTCGGTCTGGACGTCAAGATCCCGACGATGGGCGAGCTGCGCAAGAATCTGTTCAGCAACACCAAGGTAGCGAAGGTCGGCTGGATGTACGAGCCGGTCAAGGAGATCCCCGCATCGTACACACAGGAGGCGTTGATGTGCATCCCGACCTACTTCGGCGGCTTCACCGTGCTGACGGAGGACTCCTCCGGGCGCGTGCTGACGTTCGAGTCGTACCACCTGTACCCGGGCGACGTCGTGCTGGCGCTGGTCACCGGCTCGGAAAATCTCGGGCTCGTCTACTTGGGCGACAACAAGGTCGCGTATCTGGAGGACGACGAATTGGTCGTCGAAAACGCCGACAAGGCGCTGCTGCGGCTGCTCAGTTACGACTTCTTCATCGGCATCCGCCCGTCGCTCGCCTACGACGATATCACGATCAAGACCAAACAGACCGCCAAGGTCGACGGCGCGATGCCGTTCACCGACGTGAAGGAGGCCGACTGGTTCTATCCGTTCGTCGAGGAGCTGTACCGCGACGGCACGATAAACGGCATGACCGCCACGACGTTCGTCCCGGGCGGCAAGCTGACCTACGGACAGGCGCTGAAGCTGATCGTCTGCGCGCTGAACTTCGGCGAAAAGGCGCCGACGACCGCCCATTGGGCGAGCGGCTATCTGTCGTTCGCGCGGGACAGCGGCTGGCTGAAGGGCAGCGTCGACCTGGACGGCGGCGTATCGCGCTTAGAGTTCTGCCGGCTGGCGGCACAGGCGAAAAATCTGACCGCGCAGGACGTCGCCAATCCGTTCACCGACACGGACGACGCCTCGGTGCTGGCGCTGGTCGGCGCAGGCGTGATCAACGGCATGACGCCGACAACGTTTGCGCCCGACGAGCCGCTGACGCGCGCACAGATCAGCAAGATCATCTGCGCCCTCCGCGGCGTGTGATCGCGAAACATCAAGTGAAAAACCGACCTCTCACGAGGTCGGTTTTTTCGCACGGCATCCCGGATGTGCCGAAAAGCCTCCCTCCGAAGAAAACCGCTTGCACAATGGAGCAAAACATACTATAATAATAAATTTGATAAAAGAGAAGTTTGACAAAACACGGCAATTCAACGCAAAGGAGAGATCCCCATGATGAAAAAGACGATCGGTGCGGCGCTGGCGGCGCTTTTGCTGCTTGGCTGTCTCAGCGGCGTGACGCTCGCCGCCGGGCAGGTGCCCACCATTGCGGACGCCTCTGCCGCCACGGCGGAGGCGGCGGTCATCCTCAGTCCGTCCGCGCAGCCGTACACGCTGCCGACCTCGTACACGCGCGAGCAGAAGCAGCAGATCCTGCAGGAGACGGCGAAGCAGTACTACTACCACAATCCGTACGTCCAGTATGACGGACGCGAGGTGTGGGAAGGCGGTCCCAACCGTCAATATGACACCGGCTTCCCCGAGGACGCCGCATTTGATTCGACGGTCTATTCCGTCTGCTCGGACTACTGCTACAAGGTCTACTACAACGCCTTCGAGCACAGGATCCTCGGCAGGGACTACGCCCGTACGCGCTCGTGGGCGGTCGAGCCGACCGGCAGCACGAACATCATCGCCTACCAGTACATCGGTCCGTCCGCGCCCAAGGAGGTCACCGAGGGCGAAAAGGATCTGCAGAAGGCGCTCAGGGAAAGCCGTAAGGTGCTGCAGCCGGGCGACATCATCGTCGCCGCCAACTCGGATGCCGGTCACGCGATGCTCTTTGTCGGTGATATTCTGGGCGACGGCAAGGAATACGTCCTGCACTGCTGGGGCAGCAGCTATACCATCGATTCCGGCTCCGATCCGCGCGAGACCGACGGCTCGATCAAGCTGCAGACGGTCGATCAGCTCTGCTACGGTCCGGACGGCAGCCCGAACTACTATCTGGGCAGAGAGTCGCTCGTGAGGCTCGGCTTCGCCATCCTGCGCCCGCTGGACGATCCCACGTTCCCGTCGGTGCCGACGGCATGGGGCGCAAGCCGTCTGCTGTTCCCGGGTCTGACGATCACGCGCGAGCTGGACCGCACCAAGTACGACGGCGCGCTGCCCGGTGAGGAGGTCCCCGTCACCGTAACGGTCACGAACAACGGCAAACAGGAGTATAAGGAGCTTCCCGTCGAGGAGTATGTGCCCGAAAACGCCACGCTGGTCGAAGGCTCCGCCACGGTCGGCGCGAAGGTGGAGGGCAAGACGCTCCGCTGGTCGGTCAAGGTGCCTGCGGGCAAGAGCATCAGCCTGAGCTACAAGGTCAGGATGCCCGATACGGTCGGCACGCTTGTCACGTTCCCGCACGGCAAGGTCGCGGAGATCCCGTCTCGCGAGACGCAACTGATCGTCGGCGGCAAAAAGCTGACCGACGCGCAGAAGACGGCGCTTGCGGAATACGCCAAAAACAAGGTAAAAAAGGGCGACTTCAAGGATCTGGACTTCTTCAACGAAGTCTACGGTAAGGCGCTGGGCGTCGATATCGGCTTGCCCGCGACCACCGCGGAGCTTCTCAAAAAGCTGACGACCGCCAAGCCGGTGAACGGCATTAAGTTCTGTTTCCGCAGGGACGACGTCGCGGCGGAAAATCAGGCGCTGGATCATATGATCGTGCTGCTGAACTTCGCGGGGCGCCGCGTTATGAACGACGGCAGCATGTGGTCGCGTGTGCGCGAGTATCAGGAGGCGTACTATCAGCCCGGCGATATTTTCGTCTGTCTCAAAAACAACAGCGTTTCGAATCCCGCAGCGAAGGACATTGAGCTGATGCTGTATCTCGGAGACGGCGCGGTGCTGTACTACGACGGGGAGGGCGTCCCGAAGACCACGACGTTCGCCGCCACGATCTCGCGTTCGCTGCGGTACAGCGTTGCCATGACGCTGCGCCCGACGCAGGCTTACGCCGATCTGAACGCGCGCGTCTATGCAGGCGCAAATGCCGCGCTGCCGTTCACGGACGTGACCGAGGCGGATTGGTTCTACAGCTACGTCAGGGACCTGTATAATGACGGCACGGTGAGCGGCATGACGCCGACAACGTTCGTTCCGAAGGGCAATCTGACCTACGGGCAGGCGCTGAAGCTGATCGTCTGCGCGATCGACGGCAAGGAACAGGATCCGCTGGCGGGCGGTCACTGGGCGAGCGGCTATATGCGCTACGCTGCGCGGCAGGGCTGGATCGGCGGCACGGTCGAGCTGGACGCCAAGATCACGCGGCTGGAGTTCTGTCAGATCGCCGCGAAGGCGAAGAAGCTGACTGAGCAGCCGGCAAGCAATCCGTTCACCGACACGGGCGACGCCTCGGTGCTGGCGCTGGTCAGCGCGGGGGTGATCAACGGCATGACGCCGACTTCGTTCGCGCCCGACGAGCCGCTGACGCGCGCACAGATCAGCAAGATCATCTGCGCCCTCCGCAGCGTGTGAAAACAAGCAAAAACGACCGTCTTGGGCGGCGCTAATTAGGGATTATGCAGCCGCAAAGCGGATCTTTTCGTGCGACACTGCGTTATCAAAAGAGGGAATCCGGCAAGGATTCCCTCTTTCTCTGCCTTGTCTCGCGCAAAAATCTCTCGCTGCGCAGTTTTGAGCCAGCAATTTTTCGTCAAGACAAAGCACAAAATGCGGGCAATCCTGTCGGATTACCCGCATTTTTAATGCAGTATTGGCGGAAAAGGGCGGCTCAAAACCTACATACTCCCAAATTAGCGCCGCCCTTGGACGGTCGTTTTTTAGACGTCAGATGTCAGAGGCCAGAGACCGGAGGGTAAAACCTCCCTCCTTTGGGGCAGCAAAGCGGCGCCGCGGGGATGCAGCGCCCTACGAACGCAGAAATCTGCAAGTCTCGTCGTAGGGACGAGCATTGCTCGTCCGCAGGCGACCAATGGTCGCCCCTACGTTCTGACCTCTGACATCTGCAACACGCCTTGCGCTTTTCCGATCCGTGTGGTACAATTTATCGTACCCGCTTTCGGTTACGATGAAGGCGAAGGAGGAAACGCTATGGCTTACCGTTTTTACGCGCTGATCGCCCGCATGCGCTACATCGGGCGCTGGGGGCTGATGCGCAACACGTTCCACGAAAACGTGCAGGAGCACAGCCACATGGTGGCGGTGCTGGCGCACGCGCTGGCGATGATCCGCCGCGACGTCCTGCACGAAAGCGCCGATCCCGACCGCTGCGCGGCGGCGGCGCTGTTCCACGACGCGTCGGAAATTTTGACGGGCGACATGCCCACGCCGATCAAGTACTACGATCCCGCCATCCGCGATGCGTATAAGAAAGTCGAGGCGGTCAGTTGTGAAAAACTGCTCGCCATGCTGCCCGAGGCGCTTCGCGGCGGCTACGCCCCGCTGCTGGAGGAGAGCGATCCCGACGTGCGCGCCGTCGTCAAGGCGGCGGACAAGCTGTCGGCGCACATCAAGTGCCTGGAGGAACTGAAAGCGGGCAATCAGGAATTTGCCGCCGCGGCGAAACAGACGCGCCGCGCGCTGGACGAGATGCACATGCCGTGCCTCGACTGGTTTCTCGCCAACTGCCTGACGCCGTTCGAGCAGAATCTGGACGAAATGTGAACCCTCCCTTTTTGCTGTGCACAAAAAAGCTCCCCCTCCGGGGGAGCTGTCGAGCGAAGCGAGACTGAGGGGGTGAGCAGCGCAGTATCGATACTGCCGTTTCACCCACTCCGTCACGGCTTCGCCGTGCCACCTCTCCCCAGGGCGGTGCGGATAAGGGATATTGTAGGTTTTGAGCCGCCCTTTTC
>JAFSXP010000001.1 GCA_017443965.1 Oscillospiraceae bacterium | reverse complement strand
ACTATGTGATCGCGATCAACGGCGCGCAGGTCTACGACATCCGCAACGACCGGACCGTCTGCGCGTCCGAGCTGACGTGGCAGCGCGCCGTGGACGTGCTGGCGTATCTCGACACGCTGCCCGTGATCTACGACTGCTATCAGGACGGCTGGGGCTGGATGACACAGTCGCTTTACGACCGCGCGGCGGAGTTTGCCGCCAATCCGCACAGTCTGGACATGATCCTGCGCCTGCGCACGCCGGTGCCGGAGCTGAAGGAATATCTGGCGGAGAAGCAGCACGGCGTGCAGAAGATCCAGGCGTTTTTCAAGGACATGGAACTGCGCAGCCGCGAGATCGACGCGCTGCAAAAGCGCTTTCCCGACACGACCGTCACGACCTCGATCGTCAACAACGTGGAGATCAACAGTAAGGACGCGACCAAGGGCGTCGCCATTCAAAAGCTGGCGGCGTATCTGGGGCTGGAGCTGTCGCAGACCATGGCGTTCGGCGACGACACCAACGACGTAACCATGCTGCGCGCCGCGGGGATCGGCGTCGCCATGGGCAACGCCGCGGACGCGGTGAAGGCGGCGGCGGACTTTGTGACCGATGACTGCAACCACAGCGGCGTGGCGAAGGCGATCCGCCGCTTTCTGCGGGAGGAGAAATCATGAAGGATATCTACCTGACCGCAAAGACAGACGCAGGGCTGTCGCCGGAGGAAATCAAGTCGGCGCTGCTGCGGTCGCTTGAGGGGCGGGATCTCAAAAAGGTGCTGATCCTGCCGCCGGATTTCACGCGCTTCCACTCAAACGCAGGCTATTTCACGAACGTGTATTATCACGCGCTGACGGAGCGCGGCGCGCAGGTGGATATCATGCCCGCGCTCGGCACGCATGTGCCCATGACGCGCGAGCAGTGGCAGACGATGTTCGGCGACGTGCCGTTTGACACGATGCTGATCCACGACTGGGAAAACGGCGTCACGGACATCGGCGAGATCCCGGGCAAACATCTCGCTGCGATCACGGACGGGCTCTGGACGGAGCCGGTGCATTTGCAGGTCAACCGCCGCGTCACGGATGAGAGCTATGATCTCATCATCTCCCCCGGGCAGGTCGTGCCGCACGAGGTCATCGGCATGTCGAACCACGCGAAAAACCTCTTTGTCGGCGTGGGCGGCAGCGAGATCATCAACAAATCCCACATGATCGGCGCGGTCTACGGCATGGAGCGGATGATGGGGCGTGATCACACGCCCGTCCGCGCGCTGTTCGACTACGGCATGGAGCACTTCCTGTGCGAGCGTCCGATTCTGTTCGCGCTGACCGTCACCACCGCGCCCGGCGGCGTCACACGCACGCACGGACTGTTCCTCGGCGAGGGACGCGAATGCCTGACGGCGGCGGTCAAGCTGTCGCAGGAGAAGAACATCGATTTTGTCGAGCACGGGATCAAAAAATGCGTGGTGTATCTCGATCCCGCGGAGTTCCGCAGCACATGGCTCGGCAACAAGGCGGTCTACCGCACGCGCATGGCGATGGCGGACGGCGGCGAGCTTCTGATTCTCGCGCCCGGCGTCGAGACGTTCGGCGAACAGCCGGTGCAGGACGCGATCATCCGCAAATACGGCTACCGCGGGCGGCTGCACACGCTGGAGGCGTTCCGCAAGCCGGAGAATGCCGATCTGCGTGAGAACATGGGCGCCGCCGCACATCTGATCCACGGCTCGTCGGACGGGCGGTTCACGATCACCTACGCAGTGAAAAACATCTCACGGCAGGAGATCGAGTCCGTCGGTTACCGGTCGGCGGACTACGGCGAAACGGCGGCAAAATACGATCCCGCCAAGCTGCAATACGGGTATAACACCGTGGACGGCGAGGAGATCTATTTCATCCCCAACCCCGCGCTCGGTCTGTGGATCGACCGCGAGCGCTTCGAGCGGGGAAACGAATAACGGCATACAAAAACGCGACGCCATTTTATGACGTCGCGTTTTTTCTTTTTTTCAGAACAGCTCGGCAAGGCGTTTTGCCGCCTCCTGTGTGTCGTCCGGACTGCCGAAGATCGTGAAGCGGAAGTACCCTTCCCCGCACGCGCCGAAGCCAACGCCCGGCGTGCCGACGATCTGCGCTTTCTCAAGCAGCAGATCGAAAAACGACCAGCTGTCCATGCCGTCCGGGCACTGCATCCACAGATACGGCGCGTTCCTGCCGCCGCAGTACCACAGTCCCGTCTTGTCCAGCGCTGCCATCAGCGTCTTGGCGTTGTGCTTATACACGGCGATCTGCTCGCGGATCTGGCGCTGCCCCTCCGGCGTAAAGACGGCGGCTGCACCCTTTTGCAGGATATACGACACGCCGTTCGTCCGCGTGGTGCGGTTGCGCATCCACATGGCATTCAGCGACATACCGCCGCGCTTGAGCGCCTTCGGCAGCACGGTATAGCCGAGCCGCGTACCGGTGAAGCCCGCCGTCTTGGACAGCGAGCAGATCTCGATGGCGCAGGTCTCCGCGCCGGGGATCTCAAAAATGCTGTGAGGCACGTCCGCGTCCTCGATGAACGCCTCGTACGCCGCGTCGAACAGGATGACCGCGCCGCGCCTGTTGGCAAAGTCCACCCACGCCTGCAGCTTTTCGCGCGGAAACGCCGCGCCGGTCGGGTTGTTGGGCGAACAGATATAGATGAGATCGGCGTCCAAATCGCCGTCGGGCAGCGGCAAAAAGCCGCAGTCCCGTCCCGCGGGCAGATGGACGATTTCCCTGCCGGACATGATATTCGTATCCACGTAGGCGGGATACGCAGGTTCGATCACAAGCGCGCGACTGACGGGATCGAACAGGTCCAAAATCTCGCCCAGCTCGTCGCCCGCGCCGGAGGAGATGAACACCTCGTCCTCCGCGACAGTGACGCCGCGCCGCGCGTAGTGCTGTGCGATCGCCTCGCGCAGAAACTGCGTGCCGGATTCCAGCAGATAGCCGTGGAAGTGCTCCATCGTCGACTGGTCGTCCACCGCCTCGTGCAGCGCCGCGATCACCGCGGGACAGAGCGGCTGCGACACGTCGCCGATCCCGAGTTTATAGATATGCGCGCCGGGATGCGCGGTCAGATACTCCTCGGAGCGTCGGGAGAGCTCAAGGAAGAAATAGGAATCCTGCAATTCGGTATAATGCCGGTTCGGTTCGATCATACGGTCTCCCCCTCATAGACGGTCACGGCGGGGCCTGTCATGGTCACGGCGCCGTCCGCCGCGACTAAAACAAGCAGCGTGCCGCCGTCCAAACGCACCTCAACGGGCTCGCCCGCGCGGCAGAAGCCCTTTTGGATCGCCGCCGCGGCGGCCGCGCAGGCACCGGTGCCGCACGCCATCGTCACGCCGCTGCCGCGCTCCCACACGCGCATGCGCAGCACGTTTTCGCCGAGTGGCTGCACGAACTCCACGTTGACGCCCTCGGGAAAAGCCGGATGATGCTCCACGATGGGACCGAGCAGCTCCAAAGGCGCGGTCTCCGCGTTCTCCACGAAGACGACCGCATGCGGATTGCCCACCGAGACCGGCGTGCAGGTCACATGCTCGCCGTCCGCCGTGATCGTCCGCTCCGGCTGAACTTCGGCGCGTCCCATATCGACCGTCACCCGCGTGACAACGCCCTTTTCCGTCAGCAGCTCCAGCGACCTGACACCGGCAAGCGTCTCGATGGTCAGATGCGTTTTTTTCATGTAGCCTTTGTCGTAGACGTACTTTCCGACGCAGCGGATGCCGTTGCCGCACATCTGCGCCTCGCTGCCGTCTGCGTTGAAGATGCGCATTTTGAAATCGGCGATCTTGGATAGTTCGATGAAGATCATGCCGTCCGCGCCCGCGCCGAAATGGCGGTCGGACAGGCGGCGGATCGTATCCGGCGCAAGCGGCGCGCCGTAGATATACAGATAGTCGTTGCCGAGTCCGTGCATTTTCGTAAAGCGCATTGTCTTACCCTTTCCCTTTCATCGCGGCGCCGATAAAGCCGCAGAACAGCGGATGCGGCTTGTTGGGACGGCTCTTGAACTCCGGATGGT
>JAFSXP010000022.1 GCA_017443965.1 Oscillospiraceae bacterium | reverse complement strand
TATGGGCTGTCCTCGCTTGCGACAAAGATCATCGAAGCCGCGATGGAGGAGGCGCTCGTCGTTGCGCCCACGGGCTCGGCGATCGCGCTGGCGTTCGGCATCTCCTGCGGCATCGGCGTGCTGTTCGGCTTTTTGCCCGCGCGCAAGGCGGCAAGACTCAATCCCATCGACGCGCTGCGTTATGAGTGAGAAAGGAATCGGGATCATGAAAAGACTGTTTACAATTCTGTTGTGCCTCTGCCTGCTGGCGGGGCTTCTGGCGGTCCCCGCCGCCGCCGTGACGGAGGACACGGTCGTCAGGACCATCAGCGCGCTCGGCATCATGACGGGCGACGGCAGCGGCGACCTCAAGCTGGCGGACAGCGTCACGCGCGCACAGTTTGCAAAGCTGCTGGCGGCGACGTCGAGCTACCGCGACAGTCTGACGGCGGGCGGCACGGGCTACTCGCTGTATAAGGACGTCAAGAGCGACCACTGGGCGACGGAGTATATCCGCATCGCCGCGCAGGAGGGCTGGATGATCGGCTATACGGACGGCACGTTCCGCCCGAACGGCATCATCACGCTGGAGGAGGCGTGCACCGCCACGCTGCGCGTGCTGGGCTTCGACTCCGACAAGCTGACCGGCTCGTATCCCTACGCCCAGCTCAACAAGGCGGAATCGCTCGGTCTGCGCAAGCAGATCGCCAAGTCGAAGGGCGAGATCATGACGCGGCGCGACTGCGCGTATCTGTTCTACAACATGCTCACGGCGGAAAACAGCGCCGGACAGATCCACGCAACGACGCTCGGCTGTACGGTCAAGGACGGGCAGGTGGACTATAACGCCGTCGTCCGCAAGGATCTGGACGGCCCGTTCGTCGCCGCGGCGGGCGAGACGCTGCCCTTCAAGCCGTCGCTTGTGTACCGCGACGGCGTGCTGACGACCGATCCGACGATCTCCGCCGGCGAGGTCTATTACTACAACACCAACGTCAAGCTCGCGTGGATCTACACCGACCGCGCGTCGGGCAGGATCACGGCGCTGTCGCCGACCGCGACGTCGCCCGAGCAGGTCGTCGTGGCGGGCAAGACGTATGCCATTGCCTCGCAGGACGCCGCGCACCGTCTCAGCGTGCTCGGCGGCGGCAGCACGGACAGTTACGTGACGCTGCTGCTCGGCATGGACGGCGAGGTCGCGGGCATCCTTGACACCGTCGGACCGCAGGTCGCGTCCGCAGGCGAGACGCTGCCCTTCACTCCGACCGCGATCTACCGCAACGGCGCGTCGTCGACCTCGGCGGCGCTGGCGGCGAACGACGTGTACTACTACGACGCGTCGCAGACCACGGTCTGGATCTACACGGACAAGGTCTCCGGCACGGTGGACGCGGTGCTGCCGAAGAACGGCACGCCGAAATCCGTCACGGTCTCCGGCACGACCTATCAGCTTGCCGATCAGCGCGCGGCGGATCGCCTGACCGCGCTCGGCGAGGACGCCGAGGGCGCGTTCGTGACGGTGCTGCTCGGCATGGACGGCGAGGCGGCGGACATCCTGACGGCGTCCGGTCCGTTCGTCGCGGCAGGGGAGACGCTGCCGTTCACGCCCGCCACCGTCTACCGCAACGGCTATCGCGCATCGTCCTCGACGCTGGCGGAAAACGACGTCTACTACTATGACGCGGCGCAGCAATCGGCGTGGATCTTTACCGAACAGGTCACGGGACGCATCGACGCGATCGCGCCGAAGAACGGCACGCCGAAAACGGTCACGGTGGACGGCGCGGTCTATACGCTGGCGACCGATCTTGCCGCCGACCGTCTGATCGAACTGGGCGAGAACGCGGTGGACACCTACGTGACGCTGCTGCTCGGCATGGACGACGGCGTGGTCGACATCCTGACCGGCAAATCGCTCGACAGCGTCTACTACGGCGTGGTGCAGAGCACGCAGCGCGTTGCAACCGATAAGGGCAGCGCGGAGGTCAATACCGATCTGTCGATTCTCTGCACCGACGGCAAGACGCGCAACTTCACGCTGAAGCGCGACGTTACATTCGACGCGGGCACCCTTGTTACCGTCACGGTGACGAAGGAGGGCGCGTCTGCGCAGACGCTGCAGAGCAAGACGCTGACCGGCACGGTCAGCACCGACGCAACGAAACTCGGCAGTTACAAGTTCGCCGACCGTGTGCAGATCTTGGACGTCTCCTCCGCAGGCGGCGCGGTCACAGTCAAGGCTTCGCGTCTTGCGGGCGCGGTACTCGGCTCGAACGCGATCAAGTTCTATGAACTGGACAGCGAGGGCAGGATCTGCAAACTGATCCTGAACGACGTGACAGGCGACACGTGGACGTACGTCTACATGACGCAGGTTTCCAATCGCAGCGGCGGCATGAGCGCCTCCGGCTCGTACCGGTTCATGCAGGACGGCGCGGAGCGTTCGCTGCAGGCAAACGGCACGGTCTATCCCGTGCAGGAGGGCGGCGCCGCGATCCGCTACGGCGCGGACAACACGGTCGATTCGATGCGGCAGATGACGTCGGTCACGCTGTCAAGCGCGACGGCGCAGACGGCGGTCGGCAGCAACCGGCAGTTCACGGTCGACGAGAACGTGCAGGTCTATCTCAAGCGCAACGGACAGTACGACACGTCGGCGAGCGAATACTATCCCACCACGGTCGAAGCCGTCAACGGCACGGATCACGTGCTGACCGGCTGGTACGACAACTTCGGCTGCGCGGCGGGCGGCAGGATCCGCGTGATCATCGCCGTGCCGAAAACCGAGTAAAAAGCACACAAAGACGACCCCGCCGAGGCGGGGTCGTCTTTGTGTATCATAAAGCATTATCGTGCGTTTAGAAAAGCGGCATTGTTTTGCACTGCACCCCTTGGCTTCCCTTGAGAGCGGAGCTGGCGGCCGGAACGGCTGACTGAGGGGTAGACCGCAGGGGCGATTGTATAATCGCCCGCGTCCCGGTTCCGCCGTGGCTCCCTCTTTGAGGGAGCTGTCAGCGAAGCTGACTGAGGGAGTAAACTCCGCAGCATCAAATACTCTCGTTCGTCTTGCGCAGCCAGCGGCGCAGCAGTCCGGTCGCCAGCAGCGCGCCCAGCCCTTCGCCCACGAGCGTCGCCCACGCCAGACCGTTTACGCCAAGAAGCGCGTCCATCAGGTACATCGACGGCACGTAGATCAGCAGGATGCGCGTGACCGCGTGGATCAGCGTATCGCGCCCGTCGCCCATCGCCTGCATGCAGAACGACGAATGGTAGTTGAGAAATTGCAGCGGCGAGGCAAGGCAGCGGATGCGCAGAAACGTCACCGCGAAGCCGAGCGTGGCGGCGGCAGCGGCGGCGTCGCCCGCCGTCGTGTTGAAGAAGATGCGCACGATATAGGCGGCGAGCAGTTCGATCAGCGCCACGCTGACGAGCGCCACGATCAGTCCGAGTTTTCGCGCGGTGCGGATCACGTCGTGCATCCGCTCGCGGTTTTTCGCGGCGTAGTTGAACGCCACGATCGGCAGCATGCCCTGGCAGAGGCCGATGTTCACGGCGTTGGGAAGGCGCTCCGCCTTCATCACGATGCCCATGGCGGCAAGCTCGAAATCGCCGTGCGCTGCGGCAAGGCGGTTGAGGAAGATGTTGCCGACGTCGTAAAGCGCCGTCAGGATCGCGGACGGCACGCCGACGGTGAACAGTTCCTTCAGATCGTTCTTTTGCACCTCGCGGATGCGCCGCGGGTTGAGCGACAGCGTCGCGCGTTTTCGCAGATACGTCGTCATGCACAGCAGATAGATGCACGCCGCGACGTTGGACAGCAGCGTCGCCAGCGCCGCCGCCATCACCGCCTTTTCGGTCGGGAAGACCTTCGTGATCAGCAGCCAGTCGAGGAAGATGTTCAATATGCCGCCGCCGCTCAGACCGAGGCTTGCCTGCGTGGCGTAGCCGGTGTTGCGCAGCAGATGCGACAGTGTCATGGCGAGCACGACCGGCACCGAGCCGAGGATCACGACGTAGAACGTGTAGTCCTTCGCAAAGCCGAGCGTCTCGGGCGACGCGCCGAGGAAATTGAGGATCGGCTCCAAAAAGACGCCGATCAGCAGCGAATACAGCAGCGAGATCGCGATCGCGCCGAAGACGCTGAACGCGCTGACGGCGCGGGCGTTTTCCTCCTCGCGCCTGCCGATCAGCCGCGCGATCAGACTGCCGCCGCCGATGCCGAACAGGTTGCCGAACGAGATCGTCATCATGAACAGCGTGAACGCCAGCGACACCGACGCCACCATATAGGGATTGCCGGTCCGCCCGATGAAGATCGCGTCCACCGTGTTGTAGATCAGGTTGATCAGTTGGCTGATGATCGTGGGGATCGCCATCGTGGTGATCGCCCGCAGCACGGGCGTACGCTCGAACAGTTCCCGTTTATCGGTTTGCTTTGCCATAGTTCCATACTCTTTTCTGTCAAATTCCACGCACTATTATACCGCAAAACTCAGAATTGACAAGCCGGAAAATCAATGATATTTTCAAAGCAGGGAAGGAGGCGAACGCCGTGAAAGCGCTGATCGCCATGTCGGGCGGCGTGGATTCGTCGCTGGCGGCACAGCGGATGCAGCAGCTCGGCTACGACTGCATCGGCTGCACGATGCGTCTGTTTGAAAACGAAGACGCCGGTCTGCCGCGCGAGAAGACCTGCTGCTCGCTCGACGACGTCGAGGATGCGCGCCGCGTGGCGTATCGCCTCGGCATGCCGTTTTACGTGTTCAACTTCACCGACGCGTTCCGCGACACCGTCATCCGCGATTTTGTGGAGGAGTACGAGCGCGGCAGGACGCCGAATCCGTGCATCGTCTGCAACCGCTGCATGAAATTCGCGCGCCTGTATGACCGTGCGCGGGAACTCGGCTGCGACGTCGTCGTCACCGGGCACTATGCGCGCATCGTGCAGGAGGACGGGAAATATCTTCTCAAAAAGGGGCTCGACGCGTCGAAGGATCAGAGCTACGTGCTGTATTTCCTCTCGCAGGAGCATCTGGCGCACACGGCGTTTCCCATCGGCGAACTGCGCAAGGAGGACGTGCGCGCCATGGCGGCGACTGCGGGCTTTGCCAACGCGGAAAAGCCGGACAGCCAGGACATCTGCTTCGTCCCCGACGGCGACTATGCCCGCGTGATCGCGCAGCACGGCGGCGTGTCCGCGCCGGGCAAGTTCGTAGATACAAACGGCAAGGTGCTGGGCGAGCATAAGGGCATCACGCACTACACGCTCGGGCAGCGCCGCGGTCTGGGGATCCCCGCCGCGGACCGGCTCTACGTCGTCGCCATCCGCCCCGAGGACAATACCGTCGTCCTCGGCAGCAACGACGATCTCTTTTCCCGTGACGCGACCGTGAAAGCGTTCCACTGGATCTCGGGGACTGCGCCGACCGCGCCGTTTCGCGGCAAGGCGAAGATCCGCTACCGCCATGCCGAGCAGCCCGCGACCGTCACGCCGGACGGCGGCGCCGTGCGGATCGTGTTCGATGAGCCGCAGCGCGCCATCACGCCGGGGCAGTCCGCCGTGCTCTACGACGGCGACACCGTCCTCGGCGGCGGGATCATCGAATAAGAAACCGACGCACCGCCCGTTGGGCGGTGCGCCGCGTTTTGTATCAGTGTCAGAATTCCGGCTTGAACGACGGCATCAGCTGCAGCTTGAAGAGATTTCTGCGGTGCAGTTCGTCGATGCGCTCCTTCTTCGCCGCGTCCTCGATCACGCCCTCGCGGATATAGCGGTCCAGCTCCGCGTAGGTGAAGCCGAGGTTTTCCTCGTCCGTCTTGCCGCACAGCCCGTCGATGGGCACCTTGTCCACCAGTACGGCGGGCAGTCCCAGCACGCGGCCGATCGCCTTCATCTCCTGCACGGTCAGATTGGCGCAGGGGCTGAAATCGCCGGCGGCGTCGCCGTAGCGCGTCGAGTAGCCCACCCAGTCCTCGGACAGGTTGCAGGTGTTCGCTACGCGGCCGTTGTGGCTCTGCGCCACGGCATACAGCGTCGTCATGCGGATGCGCGGCGGCATGTTCGTCTTCGACTGCGCCGAAAGCTCGAACGGCAGGCTTGCCGTGAGACCGTCGACCGCGTCCTTGATATTGACGATATAGTGGCGGATGCCCAGATGCTCCACCAGCAGCTTCGCCATGTCGATATCGTGCTGCTCGCCGCAGGGCATCAGCACGCCGATCACGCGCTCACGCCCGAGCGCCTCGGCGCAAAGTGCCGCCACGATGGAACTGTCCTTGCCGCCGGAGATGCCGACGATCGCGTTGCAGCCCTTTCCGTTTTCCTCGAAAAACCCGCGGATCCATTCTACACATTCGTTTTTGACCTTGACGGCGTCAAACATACCGATCCCTCCCAACGGGAAGATTATACTACATCCGCCCGAAAATGTAAATTCCGCGCCGCGATTTCTTGACAAACGCGGGCAAATGCAATACTCTAATGGCGTGAAAAAAGGAGGCGCAGACATGAGCGACTATAAGATCAACACCAAATGCGTGCAGGGCGGCTATACGCCCGGCAACGGCGAGCCGCGGCAGATCCCGATCATCCAGTCCACCACGTTCAAATACGCCACGAGCGAGGATATGGGCAAGCTCTTCGATCTGGAAGCCAGCGGCTATTTCTACACGCGGCTGCAGAACCCGACGAATGATCACGTCGCGGTGAAGGTCGCCGAGCTGGAGGGCGGCACGGCGGCGATGCTGACGTCGTCCGGTCAGGCGGCGAATTTCTATTCCGTGTTCAATATCGCCACCTGCGGCGACCACGTCGTCGCCTCGTCGACGATCTACGGCGGCACGTACAACCTGTTCGCCGTCACGATGAAGAAGATGGGCGTCGACTTCACGTTCGTCGATCCCGACTGCACTGAGCAGGAGCTGAACGCCGCGTTCCGCGAGAACACAAAAGCCGTCTTCGGCGAGACGATCGCAAACCCCGCGCTGACGGTGCTGGACATCGAAAAATTCGCCCGCGCCGCGCACGCGCACGGCGTGCCGCTGATCGTGGACACCACGTTTGCCACGCCGGTGCTCTGCCGCCCGATCGAGTGGGGAGCCGACATCGTGACGCACTCCACCACCAAATATATGGACGGTCACGGCGCCGCCGTCGGCGGCTGCATCGTGGACAGCGGCAAGTTCGACTGGACGGCGCACGCCGAGAAGTTCCCCGGCCTCTGCACGCCGGACGAGAGCTACCACGGCATCACCTACACCGAGAAGTTCGGTCTTGCGGGCGCGTTCATCACCAAGGCGACCGCGCAGCTCATGCGCGATTTCGGCTCGATCCAGAGCCCGCAGAATGCGTTTTTGCTCAATCTCGGGCTGGAGAGCCTGCACGTCCGCATGCCGCGCCACTGCGAAAACGGACTTGCCGTGGCGAGGTTCCTCAAGGCGCATCCGAAGGTCGCATGGGTGACGTACCCCGGGCTGGAGGGGGACAAGTATTACGCGCTGGCGCAGAAGTATCTGCCCGACGGCGCGTGCGGCGTGGTGTCGTTCGGCGTCAAGGGCGGACGCAAGGCGGCGGAGGCGTTCATGAAGGAGCTGAAGCTTGCCGCCATCGAAACGCACGTTGCCGATGCGCGGACGTGCTGCCTGCATCCGGCAAGCGCCACGCACCGTCAGATGAACGACGACGAGCTCGCCGCGGCGGGCATCACGCCTGATCTGGTGCGGATGTCCTGCGGGCTGGAGGACGCCGACGATCTGATCGCCGACATCGCCCAGGCGCTGGAAAAAGCGTAAATACAAAAAAGAACCGCAGGGGTTTTCACCCCTGCGGCCTTTTTTGTTTATTCGCCGCGCAGCATGTCGCTCGCGTTGACGATCACGCTGCCGCCGTTTCCGGATACGATCTGCGGCAGGCTGCCGTCCCAGTTGCCGGCGTATGTGTAGTTGATCAGATCGTCTGTCAGCGACTCGGCGATCTTCCGGTTCGCCTCCGCCTGCGCCTCTGCGTTCGCCCGCGTGCGGTACGCGGCGGCGTCCGCGGCGACCTGCGTCTCATACGCGGCGGCGTCCGCGTCGATCTTTCTCTGCTCGGCTTCCGCCTTGCTCTCGATGACCTTCTGCTCCGCCTCGGTCTGCGCCCGCAGCTTGTTCTGCTGCGCGACCTGCTTTGCCTCGACGGCGTTGGTGAACACGTCCGTGAAGTCCATGTTCTCGATGCTCGTGCCGACGACCTCGATGTTGTAGTCCGAAAGTTTCTCGGACAGCACGGCCTCGATCTCCTGCGCAAGACTGTCGCGCATGCCGACCAGCGCCTCCGCGGTATAGCGCGCGGTCGCCACCTTGACGCTCTCCGCGATGTTCGGCGCGATCACCACGTCATAGTACTCCGTGCCGACGGTCGAATACAGCGTCATGGCGTTTGCCTTGCTGATCTGGTAGTTCACCGTGTACGACAGGTTGACCTCCTGGATGTCCGAGCTGAAGCAGGACAGATCCAGCGTCCTTTTCTGCACGCGGTTGTCCATGCAGACGACGTACCGCCACGGCGCGACCAGGTGCATACCCGAGCCGAGCGTGTAGTTTTCCACGCGCCCGTAGGTCGTCACCACGCCGGTGTGGCCGACGGGCACGGTGCGCACGGTGCTGAAGCCCAGCAGCGCCACGACCACCACGATCGTGATCAGCACGATGTAGAAGCGGCGGAACCGCCGTGCCAGCGCGACGCCGACGATCAGATTGATGACCGCAAGAATGAGTGCAAACATTGTTTTCTCCTTTCCCGTATGTGTGGATGGGCGTACTGCGGCGCGCCTGCCTTCTCATCACGCTCGGCGCTGCCGCCGCCGGGAAAGGTCATATAAAAACGAGACCTTTACCGGCTTGGTAAAAGTCTCGTTCAGATCATTCGATCCTCGCGCTTCCGGATCGATTCCGATCGTCCTGACGGTCGCGCGCCTCCGTTTGTCGGAGGAACTACTCCCTTTTGCTGACAAGATACTATCACATTTGCGGATATTTGTCAATACCTTGCAGATCGTTCACAAAGATTTAACAAATCGTCTTCCACAGCAGCAGGTTGTTTTCAAACAGCGCCTCCACGCGGCAGGTCTCCTTCAGCCACGTCAGGTACGACCGCACGGTGCTGCCCACCAGCACGTACTGCGTGAAATTCATCGTCAGACCGTATTCGCCGAACAGCGCCTGCAAAACCTGTTCGGCGGTCTTCGCCTCGCGGCAGATGCGCTCGATGCGCTCCGCGATCTCGTGCACCTTGTCGATGTTGTACTGCGCCAGCCCGGCGATCTGCTCCGTCGGCTCGGCGTGCGCGGGGACGAACATCGCCGCCTGCATGGTCCTGACCGTCTCCAGCGTCTGCACGTACGCCGCCGCGTCGTACAGAAAACTGATCTGATACTTTTCCAGCGTCTCGCGCGAGGAAAGGCAGTCGGCAAGATACACCACGTCGTCCGGCGTGCGGAAGCCGACCATGTCAAACGAGTGCCCCGGCAGCGGGATCATCGTAAAGCCCGCGGGCAGCTTGTCCTCCGTCAGCTCCTCGGCGTCCGACGGCTGCGCCAGCAGGAACTTGTGCCGCAGCTCCTTGCACGGATCGCCGCCAAAAAGATGCGACGGCTCCAGCAGCGGATGCACCGTGAGATCGCGCTCGATCCCGTGCGCGAAGATGCGGCAGCCTGTCTGCTCCTGCAGATAGCGGTTGCCGCCGATGTGATCGGCGTGCGAATGCGTGTTGTAGATCGCGGTCAGACGCCAGCCGTTCGCGTCGAGGAACTGCCGCGCCTTTTTGCCTGCGTCCTTGTCGCTGCCGCTGTCGATCAGACAGACGTCGTTTCCGCCGAGCCGCACCAGACCGACACGCGTGGGGCTTTGGATATAGTGACAGTTTTCCGAAACTTGGATCAGTTCGTACATCTCAGTTCTCCTTTCGGCAGCAGAAGCAGGTTTCCGCGTGCGCGGCGATCACACCGACCGCCTGCAGATAGGAATAGACCGTGGTCGAGCCGACGAACGCCATCCCGCGGCGCTTGAGGTCTGCGGCGACGCGGTCGGACAGGGGAGAGGTCGTGCGCACGGTGTAGTCCTCGCGGACGCTTTTGCCGTCCGTAAAGCCCCACAGATACGCCGCAAAGGAGCCGTATTCCTTCTGAATGTCCAGAAACACGCGCGTGTTGCGGATGCTCGCCTCGATCTTTCTGCGGTTGCGGATGATGCTCTCGTCTGTCATCATCGCCGCGATCTCGCGCTCGCCGTAGGCGGCGACCTTCTGCGCGTCGAAGCCGCCGTAGGCGCGGCGGAACGCCTCGCGCTTGTGCAGGATGCACGCCCAGCTCAGCCCCGCCTGAAAGCACTCCAAAATGAGCATCTCATACAGCAGCGCGTCGTCGCGGCACGGCTTTGACCACTCCTCGTCGTGGTATTTGACATACACCGGGTCCTTCCCGTCGACCCACGCACAGCGGTTCATCGTGTCAGCTCCCAACTGATTTCCAAAAGCTCCTTCACCGTTTCTTCGTCCGCACAGTCCGGCAGAACGCCGAGCCAGTGCGTCTTGTTCATGTGCCACGCCGGGATCACGCCCGGCTTTCCCAGATAGGAGCCGCTCAGCAGCGGCCCGATCTTCACGTCCAGCACAAACACGATCTCGTCGCCCGTCAGCCCGAGATTCTTCCTTTTTGTGTCGATGGCGACGGCGAACCATTTGCGGTTGTTGTCATGGCGGAAGATGAACGCCTCCGGAAACCGCGCCCACAGATACTCCGCCTCCGCGCCGAACCGGTCGCGCACATAGTCCTTTACTTCCTCGATCGTCATGCCGTTCCCTCCGCTTCTGCCTGTATTCTAGCAAACTCCGCGCCGATAGGCAAGCGCCTTGCATTTTTCGGCGGCGTATTCTATAATGGCGGCAGAAAAACAGGAGGACGCCTATGGTACCCGATCTCAAAATGTTTTTGATCGTCTGTCCGCTGGTGCTGCTGGCGGGCTTTGTCGACGCCATCGGCGGCGGCGGGGGACTGATCTCGCTGCCGGCGTATCTGCTTGCCGGTCTGCCGCCGCACAACGCCATCACCACTAACAAACTCTCCGCCTGCTGCGGCACGTCGCTGGCGACGTTCCGCTTTGCACGAAAGGGCTACATCAACTGGAAACTGGCGGCGCCCTCGATGGCGGCGGCGCTTGTCGGCTCGTGGTGCGGCTCGCATCTTTCGCTGCTGGTGGATAACGAGATTTTGATGAAGGCGCTTTACGTCGTGCTGCCGGTGACGGCGTTTTTCGTGCTGCGCAAGGACGTGCTGAGGGACAATCCCGAGCCTGTCGAGTGGAGCAGAAAGACCGCGCTGATCGCGGCGGTCGCGTCGCTGCTGATCGGCGTGTACGACGGCTTTTACGGACCGGGCACGGGGACGTTTCTGATCATCGCGTTCTCGCTCTTCGCCAAGATGGACGTCCGCGCGGCGAACGGGCAGTGCAAGGCGGTCAATCTGACCACCAACGTCACCAGCGTGATCGTGTTTCTGCGCAGCGGGCAGATGGTGATCGTGCTGGGACTTGCCGCGGCGGCGTGCAATATGATCGGCAACTGGATCGGCTCGGGACTTGCCATCAAGGCGGGCACCAAGATCACGCGCCCGATCATCCTGCTCGTGCTGACGCTTCTGCTGCTGAAAGTGATCGGCGTATTCGGATAAGAAAAGCACCGCGTTGCGGTGCTTTTCTTATGCCCAGACGTCGTGCCCTTTTTCCGCGCCGAGCTCGAAATGGTACTTGACGATTCCGAGATCGACCTTCGCGTAAAAGCCGAGCCCCGCCTTCGCCGTCACCTTATCGCCATCGAGCGTGAAGCGGAATTTCTGCTGATTGATCGCGGTCGGGGCGAGCAGCGCCGCCTTGATGCCGTTTTTGTACCACGCGGGGGAGCTTTCCGTCATATCGCTGACCTCCGCGGCGGTCTTCGATTTGCGCGGCGAACCCTGCGTCACGCCGTAGCCGAGCGAGATTACCATATGCAGTTTTTCGCCGGGCGCGATCTCGACCTTGACCGCCTTTTTCTGATAGGTCAGCGCCACCCAGCACGAGTTGACGCCCAGCGTCTGCGCCAGCAGCACCAGCTTCTCGCCGTAGTAGCCGATCTTCTCGTCTTGGTCCTTCGGCGCGACGAGCGCCAGATAGTTGCGGCAGCCGGAAAAGCTGCCGTAACTCGGCTTGTTCGCCTGAAACGCCTCCGGCTCGTCGGTGAACAGCTGGAAATGCAGCCCGTTTTCGCGGTTGCAGTCGTCCACCGCCTGCCGCAGCGCGGCTTCGTCCTCGGGCGTCAGCGCCCTGCCGTCATACGCGCGGACGGAATGCCGCTGCAAAACGGCGTCTTTCAGTTCCATCGTATCGCTCCTTATCTCTTCTTGTAAAGCACCAGCTCGGGATCGGCGCCGCCCTCAGCGTAGGTGCAGATCAAAATGAACGCTTCGCACGCCAGCACGCCGAAGCAGCGTCCGCCGTCCGTTTCCAACTGCGTGCCCAAATAGGTCGTCGCGTCGTCGAGGAACTTCGCCGCCTGCCCGCTCGGCAGGGGATATTCGAGGTTTACATAACTTCCGACCAGCGCGTTGAGCCGTTCGACCTTCGGCATACCGGCGATCCCGAGCGCGTTGATCTCATCGGTCAACTGCTTTTTCAGCGCCTCGAACTGCCCGCCGTCGCCGAGTTCGCCCTGCCGCTTCCAGTAGTCGAGCGTCGGCAGCAACTGCTTCATATACGCCCGCGCCTGATCCTCGGGGAAATTCTCGCTCGCCATGTGCCCGACGCAGACGTCGATCAGTTAGTCCGGATCGCTGAAGGTGAACGCGCCGTCGGCGTAGCACCATTTGCAGTAGTTCTCGTTCGGCGTACCGTCCTTTTCGCGGCTGATCATCTCATCCTCCAGCGGCATCCCGCAGCATTGGCAGACGAGCTGCCGCGGCGCGCCGAGCAGCGTGTTGATGGAAACGCCGAACAGTTTGGAAAGCAGTTTCAGCGTTTCGGTATTCGGCACGGTCTCGCCGTTTTCCCAACGGGACACCGCCTGCCGTGTCACGAACACCTTTTCGGCAAGCTCGTCCTGCGACATGCCGTTTTTCGTGCGAAGCTCCAGGATCACGTCTTTCGTGTTCACGCGAACACCCCCTTGCCTATACTCTACCGCACCCGCGCCCGATTTGCAAGCAACGCGCAGTTGCGGGAACAGGTCAAAAAATCCTGCCGCAAGCGGCAGGATTTTGTTTTTACGTTTCACGCAGGGCGAAGTCCGGGTCCTCGTCGATCGTGCGGAGCATGATCTCCGCAAAGCGCGGATCGAACTGCGAGCCGCTCCCATTTGCGATCTCCTCGCGCACCTTTTCCTGCGGCATCGGGTCGCGGTAGCTGCGTCGGCTCGTCATGGCGTCGTAGGCGTCCGCCACTGCGATGATCCTTGCCGCCGCGGGGATCTTTTCGCCGGTGATACCGTCCGGATAGCCGCCGCCCCCGTAACGCTCGTGATGCCATCTTGCGCCCGTGGCAAGCTCCGGACGTTCCTTGATGCTTTCCAAAATCTTGCTTCCGACCACGGGATGGAGCTTGATCTTTTCAAACTCCTCCTCGGTCAGCTTGCCCGGCTTGTTGATCACCTCGTCGGGCACGCCGATCTTGCCGACGTCGTGCAGAAGTCCCATCATGTAGATCTTGTCCTGCTCGGCTTCGGAGTACCCGGCACGCGCCGCGATCATCTTCGCATATTTCGCTACGCGCGACGAATGACCGTTCGTGTAGGCGTCCTTCGCGTCGATCGCCTCGGCGAGTGCGCTGACCACCTGCACGTTCAGCGCCTTGACCTTTTTGCTGTTGTTCTGCTCGATCTTATAGCCAAAGTAGTAGAAGAACGAGATGATCACGAAGATCACCAGCGATACGAAGATGTTGACGGCGATTTGGGAATAGACGTCCCGGAACAGCTCCGCGTTGTTCACGACGATCACGGCGATCCAGTGCTCCATGATCGGATGCGTGAAGACCACGCACTGCTCTCCCTGCAGCACCGCGCTGAAGCGATCGGCCTGCGTGCGGACGAGCCTGTCCGCAAACTCTTCGCCGTAAACGTCGGAGACGTTTTGCCCGTTGAGCGCGGCGTCCCTGTGCGCCACGATGAAGCCGTCGCCGCCGACGACGATCCCGTAGCCCTTACCGGCGATCTCGATCTGCTCGGTGACGTCTTGGATGTGATTGACGATGACGTCCAGCGCGACCACGCCCGGCTCGCCGCCGCGGGTCTGGATGCTCTTGGCGACCGTGAGGACCACGGAGCCCGTCTGCGCGTCCAGGTACGGGGACACCAGCACGATCTCGCCGCCCGCGTCCACCGCGGCGTTGTACCAGTCTCTGGTCAGCGGATCGTAGTCCGTCGGCGGCACCCATCCGGCGCCGTCCATATACATGCCGTGTATGTACGCGTAGATCCCGGTGAAGTTTTCGTCGAACTGCTCGGACTGTATCGTCGTCTGGTCGACGATATACTGCAGGATCTCCTGCTGAGACGCCCCGTTCTGCTCCATCAGGGCCACGGAGTCGGCGGCGACGCGCAGCGTCGTTTCCGCGACCGTCAGATAGTTTTCAAGGTCCGTGGCGGTCGACGCCACCACGTCCCTGCCGTCCTCATAGATGCCGGCGACGGAGGACTGATAGAGCGTTCTCGAGTTGTAGAAAATGACAAGCACCATCAGCGCGAGCGTGATCGCCATGGTGAAGATGAAGTTGAATCTGCTCTGCTTTTTCACGTCCGGCTTCTGCCGCTTTTTCGCGAGTCGGTAGCGGAGATTGATCCCGAGCAAAATCACGATCACGATCGCGATCAAAATCAGCGACGTGGTGAACAGCATCCGGATCATGCTCTCCGACCCGGCGGCGGCGTCCGGCAGGGAATCCCGAATCCCGGTCGCGTAGAGATAGCCGACCGCACAGGCGCCGCAGATCACGGCGGTGAAAACGGCCTCCAGAATCACCTGGGACCGATACTCCATCCAGCCCTCCTCGGTATCCTCCGATTCGTCCGATCCGTAAACCTTTCCCGCACTCCGCGCAAAGAAAATGCTAAACGCGGCGACCAGAAGCGTAAAATACAGATAAGGGTTCTGCAGCTCGCTGCTCCAGTCAAAGCACGACGCGGTCCACGCCCCGTATTCCGCGATGAAATACAGCAGGATCAGGAGAGACAGATGCGGGACCTTCGCGCCGTCTTTCCGGTTTTTCAGATAGTACATGAGATCCTGCATGCACAGGACCATGATCGCCGTCGTCGTGCCGACCTGCCAGATGTTGTTGAAAATACCGCCGAACTGAATATACAGGAAGAACTGGACGATATTCGTCAGAACGGGCCACAGCATCACGGGATGGAAATACCGCCGCGCGCCCTTCGCCCGCATCGTGAAGACCGCCAGCAGCAAGAACACGTAGGCGACGTTCCATCCGAGATAGGCGAGCAGCTCCGACACGTCGGGGTAGGACCCCATGACGAGCATGTAGATCGTCCAGTAGTAGTCGCTCAAAAAGCTGGCAAGGAAGAAGCCGGTCAGGTACAGGTAGCCCCGCTTGGGAGATTTGATGTACCGGAACAGACATGCCAGCAGACCCACGATCGTGGCAAGCAACGTTGCGACATTCAGAATGTTCTCAAAAAGCACCCGGCTCCACTCCCTTCCGCACGGCGCTGAATTCGGCTTCCAGTATAATACAAATCCCCGATTCTTTCAAGTGACCCGCCGCCGAAAAATGGGAGTTGGGGGGGAGGGGAAATGATATATCGCTTCGCGATATGATATACTTGCTTTGCAAGCATGATATACAGCCGCTTTGCGGCTGCATGATGTGATATCCGTTCCTGCATACGCCGAAGGCGTATATCACCGCACGAAGTGCGATATCATCCCGAAGGGATTTCACCCGTTCCGACAGGAACGGATATCATTGTAAAAAGGCACGCATCAGCGTGCCTTTTTACATGGCTAAGAGCGCCCAAAAGATACATTTCCAAACTAAAAGCGCCTAAAAGATACACGTCTTTTAATGTCTTTTATATCTAAGAGCGCGTAAATGATACATATATGAGGTAAACCTAAATGATACACGCTATGTCAATGATATTTCAATCGTTACATTCCCGTTGCCAAGCAGTTCCGCCATTTCCGCTGCGGTTTTGTCGGTAACGTGTCCGAGCCGTGTGTACGCCCAAGAGTTGGAACCGTAGAACACCACG
>JAFSXP010000021.1 GCA_017443965.1 Oscillospiraceae bacterium | reverse complement strand
GCTGGTCTTGTTCGTCTCGACCGTGACGTTGCCGTTGCGGACGAGCTTGATGTTGCAGGCGGCAGCTTCCACGCTCTCCGCGCCGCAGGTGCCGATGAAGTCCAGCTGATAGGTGCCGGTCGCCATGTCGCCGCTCAGCGGCAGATCCGCCGTGAAGCACTGTGCCGCGTAGTCATAGCGCATCGAGCCGCTCATGACTGTTTCGTCGTTGCGGCTGAGAATGTACTGCACCGCGCCGTCGTCCTCCGGCGTGATCTGATGCTTCGGATCCGAGGAATGGCGCAGCTCGGCGGACAGCGTGATCTTTTCCTCTGAGGTGGAGTACAGCACGGCGAGGAAGTCCTCGTCCTGCTCCGCCTTGTTCGGGTGCGTCGTGATCACAAGCGCCTCGCCGACGTTGATAACGGACGACCATGTACGGGACGTGCCCTCCGCGGGCGCGTCCATCTTCAGCTCGCCGTAGCTGTCCGCGACGATCTTGACCGTATGCGCGCCGCCGCTTTCCGGTTTCCACGTCAGAACGACGGGCACCGTGCTGAAGCCGCGGATGCCGTCCACCGTCGCGCCGGAGACCGCCTTGCCGTCAACATAGAGCCCGACGGTAAAGCGCTTGAAAGCGGTGGCGACGTTGTTGTTGGTGATATAGGCGAGGAAGCTGACGGTCTTGCCCGCTTCCGCGCGGATCGGAGAATAGCTGACGTTCGTCACGCAGACGTTGGGATAGATGATCGAAAGTCTTGGCAGCTCGATATCTTTTCTGGTCACGGCGTCGGGATCGGTGACAGCGTGCTGCGGATCGACGACGACGCCGAGTTGATGGCTGCCGTTTGCCGCCGCCCACTTTGCCTGCACCTCTTTGACCTCGCCCGCGCCGATACCGTCGACGGTCACGGTCCGGAACACTCTGCCGTCCATGGTGAAACTGACGCGGAAGCTTTCCGTGACGCTGACGGCGCTGACGTTTGTCAGCTTCGCCGTGAACAGAAGCGACGTTCCGTCGGTCAGCGTGGTCTCCGTCGGTCTCCACGTGACCTCGGTGACCTCCAGCGCGGGATAGAAGACGCTGAACTCGTCCGTCACAAGCGAGCCGACGTTGTTTTCAACGTCCGCCTCGATCAGCGTCGGATTGAGATCGTCCGCCTTGACCTCGACCTTGTGCACACCCGCGGTCGGCACGGCGGCGAAGCTCAGCGTCACGGTCTCCCCTGCCCGCAGCACGGGCACGTTCTGACGGCCGCTGTACTCGTCGTCGATGTAGATCGACACGCTGAAGTTCTGTGCGTCGGCGGTGCCGAGATTGACCACGTCCGCGCGATAGACGAACGGCGCCTGCGTGTCGAACACGCTGCCGGCCGGATCCCAGCGCACGTTGCGCACCGCAACATCCGCGAAATTGAGCTGTCTGCTGCTGAGCGCCTCGCTCTTGACGTTGTTGCTCTTGCTCGTCTCCGCGAGGTTGTTGAGGATATCGTTCGCCACGACCTTGACGATGTGCGTCCCGGCGGTCGCCTGATAGGTGAAGCTCACCTCGACGGTCTTGCCCTCGGCAAGCGAGACGCCGGTCTCGTCCACGTCGGTCTTGACGTAGCCCATATAGCGGTTGTCGATATAGAAGCCCGTCAGGAAGCCGAGCGTCGCGTCGCCGAGCCCCTTGTTGCCGATGACCGCCGTGATGGTGACCACGTCTCCCTCTTCGGGATCGGCGGGCGACCAGCGCACGGATTCGACGAACAGGTCGGGACGTCTGTCACCGACGGTGACGGTCTGCGTCGCCGTCGTGGACGCGCCGAGATCGTCGGTCACGGTCAGCGTCACGTTGTATTTGCCGGGCATCGTATATGCAACGGGACTTGTGGCGTAATCGCCCTTCTTGCCGTTGCCGAAGTCCCAGCGATAGCGGACGATTGTGCCGTCGGGATCGTGCGAGCCCGTCGAGCCGAAGCTGAGCGACGCGCCGGAATCGTAGTTCCCCTCCGGCGAAAGTCCGGGCAGCACAATGACTGCAACGGGCGGCTGATTGACCTTGAGGTTTTCACCCGTAAAGTCGTTGTTGTCGAACGTCGCGTCGGTATTCTGCTTCGTCGTCACGCTCGCCGTGATGCTGATCCGCTCGGGCAGATCGGACGGCGCGTCCCACGTGACCGACGCCTCGCCGCCGGTGTTGGCGGCAAGCGTGATCCCGGCGCTGCCGATCTCGATAGCACCGTAGTAGAAGGTCACGACGCCGTCCGCTTTGGCGCTGCCGTTATTGCGCAGGCTGGCGCGGATCGAATTGCTCCTGCCGGCGACAAGCGTCGCAGGCGTGGTGTACACGGCGTACACACCGAGATCGCTGACCGCCGTGGGCACAATGCTCTGCCGCACGGAGGGCAGGCTGACATTGCCCGCGTTATCGACGACCTCGATGTAATAGTAGTAAGTCGTGCCGTCGGTCAGTCCCGTGTCGGTATAGGCGGGGCTGAGCGGCTTAGCTATCTCTGTGCAGTCCTCGGGACCCGCCGCGGGATCGGTCGTGCGCAGCACGCGGTAATACGCAACGTCCGCGCCGCCGCTCGTCCACGACAGATTGACGGTCCCGCCGACGCACGGATCGCTGAGCGTCAGCTTCGGCTGCTCCGGCGGCGTGGAATCCTTGAAGTAGGTCTTGATCTGCTCGGAGGGCTGTGCGCCCATGTTCCGGACGACCGCCTTGATCGCGTATGCGCCCTGCTCCCACGCGGAGGTGTCGGCGTTATAGCGCACCACGAACAGCTCCGTACCGAAGACGTCGCTGTCGGAGGTGTAGACGGTCTCCTTTTGCAGCGCTGACGCGTCGATGACGGCAAAGCTTTCATACACGGCGTCCGCAGGCACCGCGGCGGCGCTGGATTCGCCGATGTACGCCTTGTAAAGCTCGACCGTGCTGAGCGACACGGCGTCGTTGACCTGCAGCGAAACGGCAAGTCCCGCGTTGAAACGGCTGCCCTGCGAGGGTGTCATCGCCATGATGACCGGCATCGAGGTCTCCGGATCCGGGCGCGTTCTGACGCCTGCCGGCAGGATCTCATCGCCGCTGTAATCCGCCGTCCGCGGTCCCAGCTTGCCGAGGTCATTTTCGATGGCGACCTGATAGAAATACTGATTGACGGGATTCAGCCCCTGATCGACGTAGACGTTGGAGGTCGTGGTGGTCAGAAGCTCATAGTCGCCGTCATTGATCTTGCGGTACAGCGCATAGGCGGACGCCTCATTGCCCGCCGCGCTCTTCCAGCTGACGATCATCCGCCACTCGCCCGCGTCCACGCGGAAGCCCTCGGGGGCGGAAGGCGGATCGTTGGCAACGCTGGCGCGAAGCTCGACGCTGCTGCTGTTGCCTGCGGTGTCGGTCAGCGTGAGCAGGACGGCGTACAGACCGTCCGGGAACTTCGCCTCGGGTCCGCTTTCGGACGCCACGACGGCAAGCGTGTTCCATTCGACCGTCTTGGCGCTTTCGCCGACGAGCGAATCCCATGTACCGACGGAAAGAACATACCATGTGTCGCCGACCGGGATCACCGCGCCGGTGGTCTCGTTCGTCGTCAGCGGACGGTATTCGATGCGGTACGAGGCGATCGCCGTATTGTCCTCGGCGCGGATCGTCAGCGCCGCGTCCGTACGCACGATCTCGGCGCAGCCGAATTCGTGGATGACGGGCGGCGTCGAATCCAGACCGGGCATACATTCGACGATGTTGGAATAGCCGCTCTCGTTGCCGAGATCGTCGACCGCGGTCACGCAGTAGCTGCCCTGCGCCGCGGTGGTGTAAACATAGAGCTGCGCGGTCGTTTCGCCGAGCAGACGGTACTCCTCGGGATTATCCGGATCGTCGGTGCGTACATAGCGGTAGATCCGGTATCTCGCCAGATCCTTCGGCGCCGCGGACATCGTCCAGCGGAGCGTGACGGAGAGCTCGCTCGGCACAGCGGTGAGCTGCGGCACGGCGGGCGCAACGTTATCCACGCGGTAGCTCACGTCGGCTTCGGCGGAATTACCCGCCGCGTCGTACGCCCGCGCTCTGAAGGTCAGCGTTCCCTCCGCGATGTATTCGGCGGTTTCGACCGTCACAGAGCCCGTGGCGGAGCTGCCCAGCTTCGTCTCGCCGCTCTCGGTGATCAGGAAGAAGTCGACATGATCGACGCTCACATTGTCCGTGACGGAGACGGCAAGCGAGATCTTACCTGCAAGTCTGGTGCCGTCGGGCGTCAGGAATCCGGCGATCACCGGCGGCACGATATCCGCCAGCGGCGTCACGGCAGCGGCGAGCGTCACGGCGGGACCTTCGGTCTCCGCGTCGCTGACGCAGGTGACGCGATAGAGGTAGCTGCCGCCCATCGTCACGTTCGTATCGGTATAGGAGGTCAGCGTCGTAGAGGCGATAAAGCCGTACTCTCCGGCGCCGATCTTTCTGTAGATGTTGTAGCGCGCGATCGGCACGGTCTGCACCGTCGGCTCCTGCCATGTCAGCATGACGCGCATCTGACCGGCGACAGCCGTCAGCTCCTCGGGCGCATTCGGCGCTTCCGAGGAGATGGTCATCGCCCTGGTCACGGGCGCGGAGACACGTCCCGCGCCGTCGACCGCCTGCGCAGACAGCGTATAGCTGCCGTCCGCAAGCGCGGAGGTGTCAAAGACCGCGTTGATCGTGGCGGTCTTCACGCTGCCGCTCACCGGCGCCTCCGCGATGATCTGATAGGCGCTGTCCGCCGCGGCGGCGGGCTTATAGCGGAAGATGACCGACGCAAGGCGCAGATCGTCCGACGCCTCGGCGATCAGACGGAGCTCATTGCCCGTCCGCCGGAATGTAAACACGCTCACCTCGGGATCGACCGTATCGGGATCGGGTCTGTTCACGGTCGATTCACTGCGCATGCCCTCGTTGCCGTAGCGGTCCACGGCGGCGACGGTGTAGGTGTAGATCCTGCCGACGTCGCCCGAAATGCCGACCGCCGTATCACGGTAGCTGCAGCCGTACACTCTGTCTGCGAGCAGCACTGCCGCCGCAGCGCCCTCGCTGCGGTAGATCCTGTAATACGACGCGCCGCTGACAGACTCCCAGCTCAGGCGGATCTCCATCACGCCGGGCGTCGATTCCGGCGCGGACGGCGCAGGAAGCACAGCAGGTCTGCAGGTGAAGCTCGCCTCGGCGGACGCCGCGGAATACGAACCCTCAAGACGGATGGTGTGCGTCCCCTCGCCTGTCGCGCGGACGTAGCTCCAATCCGTCGAGACGCCGCCCTCATCGTCGGCGTACGTCCAGAAGATATAGTCGGTCTGATCGTCGATGTAGCCGACGACGGACTCGCCGCCGCGGAAGCCGGAGGCGCTGATGTGGATCATGCTCCCCGGCGTCACGTCGGCAGCGGGCGTCAGCGACATCGCCGCAGCGTAATTGCCACGCGCGGAGGATGCGGACGTCGTGTCCTCCAGACTGCTTCTGTTGTACAGATCGTCAACGGCGACGATCCTGTAGAAATACTCGACGCCGTCCTGCACGTTATAGTCGATCCACGAGACCGTATTGCCGGACGTGATCTTCAGCGGCGACAGATAATTCCGCGCCGAATAGGAAACGCCGTCCTCCGAACGGTATACGTAGTAGTTGGAAAGATCGTTGTCGGGCACGCGGTCCCACGTCAGCCGGATTCCGCCGGCGGCGGGCGCCGCCGTCAATCCGGTGACAAGCGACACCTGCGTGTCGAACTCGCGGACGATCTCGTAATAATCCGAGAGGTTGCCCGCCTGGTCGGAGATGCGGAAGCGCAGCGTATACGTTCCGTTGTAGGTCAGATCGTACGCGCTCACGCCGCCGGTATAGGGCGAGCCGAACGGCACGAACGCGCCGTTTTCACCCGCGCTGATCTCTGCGGTCAGTGTGCTCCAGTCAAGCTCCGCGTTGTCGGTCGCCTCCACGGAGAACCACACGTCCTCGCCGAGCCGTCTGTCTTCGGGCGTGACGGCGGTGATGACCGGCTTCTCGTTGTCGACGATCGGCGCCGCCGAGCCCGCGGTGAACGCGCTCTCGTTGCCCGCCGCGTCGATCGCGGTCACGCGGACGTAATAGACCGTCTCCGGCGTCAGTCCGCGGATCGTGCAGCTCTTCACGCCCTCGTAATAGTAGACGTACCTGTAATCGGACGTGCTGAAGCTACTGTCTGTTGCGTAGCGGACGCAGTACCGGTCGATGCCGACGGCGTCAGGCGTCCAGTTCCAGTTCAAATACAGACAGTTTGGGCCGCCGGTCACGTTCAGATCGGTCACCGCGGCAGGCGGCGTATTGTCGACGTAGTATCTGCGTTCCAGCGTGCCGGTGTTGCCGGAATTGTCCCGCGCGATAAAGCGGAACGTATACACGCCGTCGGCAAGCGCAGTAGTGTCGACGGTGATCTCCGCACGGTAGTTCGCGCTGCCGTTGTAGCTGCCGTTGAATGTCGGCACAGCGGAGCCGACAGGCACGTACTCGCCGCCGTCACGCGCCGCCTCCGCCGAGACGGAGACGACCTGCTGGTCGTCCGATGCGCTGACAGAAAAGACGTTCGCGCTGCCGCGCACCGTGGACAGCCATTCGCTGCCGACACGGATCGAGCCGCCCGTGGTGGGATAGGCGGAGCCGACGGAGGGCGCTTCGTTGCCGTCTGCAAGCGCTTCGACGGCGGCGGGAGAGCCCTCGCCCTCCTGTCCGAGGCGATCCGTCGCGGTCACGGTGTATTCGTACCGCACCGAGCCGCTGAGCGGGAAGGTCTCGTTTCGCATCTCGTGCGTCCAGTTCGTCACGCTGCGGTCTAACTCCGCAAGCTTCGTGTACGCCCCCTCGCCCTCCGGTCTGCAATAGACCGTGTAGGAGGCGACGTCCTCGTCCGAAGGCGCGGTCCAGCTCAGCACGATGCTCTGCTTGCGTGCGGAAAGCGACAGCGTCGGCGCGCCGGGCGCTGTCGTGTCGATGTGAACGTAGCAGATCGCCGTCTTGCCGCTGACCGTGTCGTTGGCGATCAACTGATAGGTACCGTCGGCGTAGCCGGTCGGGATCGCAAATGTGCCGCTGACCTCGCCGAATTCGTTGGCGACGCCGTCGGATGAGAGCAGCTCGCTCTCAAAGTACAGGGCATACGTGCCGTCGGGCGTGAAATTCGCGCCGGAGTATTCCAGCGTATCGCCCGCCTTGCCCTCCGCGGAGCCGGGCACGGAAAGCACGGGACCGATCTCGCGCACCGTCACGGTCCCGACGGCGCTGCGGCGGCTCTGTCTGCCGAAGACGACGATCTCGTGATCGCCCGCAACGGTGTCGACGTCCAGCGTATAGGAGACGGTCAGGTTCCCCTCGCTGTCGGCGGTATAGGATGAGAGCTTCGCGTTGATCTCACGATGATCGAAGTAAACCGTCAGCGCTTCGCCGGGCAGGAAGCCCTGCGCGCTGATGCAGATGACCGCGCTGTCCTGCGCCATGTCGGACTGCACGCTGGCAGCCGACGAAGAGACCGTAAAACTCGCCGTCGCAACGGCGGCGGACTGCTCCAGCGCAAACGCAACCGTGTATTCGCCCGCCTGTGCGTTGACCGGGAGCGTGTAGGTCGTCGATACCGCGCCGTCCGATTCCGTCAGGACGTCGCCGATGCTCTTGCCGTTGACCGATATGCGCACCTTTTCACCGCTCGCAAGTCCGGACGCGCCGAGCGTCACGGTCTCGCCGGGCTGCGCAGACGCGGGAACGGTCAGCGCAGGCGCTGCCGCCGCCACGTTGACGGTGGTCTCCTGCTTCAGACCGGACGCCGCGTGGAACACGCGGATCGTATGCGCGCCGATCACCGTATTGACGGGCAGCACGTACGGAACGGACACCGCGCCGTTTGCGTCGGTCGTGACGGCGTCGTTGACGATGCGCCCGTCCAAACTGAGTTGCAGTACGGCGTTCGGCATATGACCGCTGACGTCGATCGTCAGCGTGCTGCCCGCCGCGGGCGCCGCCGGCGATACCGCGAGCAGCGGATCGAATCCGTTCGCGGAGATCGTCACCGTTCCCCAGCGCTGCGAACTCTCACCGCGCACGCAGACGGAAAGGCTGCCTGTAAAGCCTGCGGGCACGGCAAAGTTGACCGTCGCCGCCCCTGCGGCGTCGGCCGTGACCGTCGGCATGATCCTGTTATTAACATACACGTCGGCTGTTTCGCCGGCGTCAAGACCCGTGACCGCGACGTTCACGCTGCCGCCGCTGCGGATGTTGCCGGAGTAGGACAGCGTGAGTTCGCCGCCGGGCACGCCGGATATCCCGTAGAACGCCACTCTGCCGCCGGACGCGCCGATCGCGGTGATGGCGTAATTGCCGTCCGCGGGAGAATAGGTCAGCGAGTCGATCGCAAACTGCGCGTTGCCGCTCGAATCCGCGGTACCGCTGCCCGTGACCGCGCCGCTGTTCAGGCTGAACGCGACGCTCTCGCCGGACTTGAAGCCGCTTGCAAAGATCGTCAGCGGCTGTTCGAGCCGCGGCGTATCCGAAAGCGCGATCGTCTGCACCACAACGGTGTGGACGACGCTGCCCGACGCCGAAAGACCGCTGGTCTCGCCGCGCAGTTCTACGCTGTGACGGCCCGCCGACGCGGCATAATCGAAGCTGTGCGTGAACGAAACGTCACTGTAATAGTTGGAGGATCCGACCTCCGCGCCGTCAACTGAGAGCTTGACCTTTTCACCGTAAGCAAAGCCGCTGCCGCGGACGGTAAAGCTCTCAAAGCCGACGCTGCCATCAGGCAGTTCGATGCTCGCGGTGGTCCGCCGCACGGGGATGACGACCGACGCCTGTCTGCCGGTGGCGGTCTGCACGACCGTCGCCAGCACCGCGCCCGCATCCGCGGAAAGCTCGGGGATACTCGCGTAAGCGCTGTGCTCGGTGCCGGAGTAGGATCTCGACATCGTGGCGACCTTCTCACCTGCAACGTACAGATCCGCGTCGCCGTAGGAAAGCCCCGCCGCATAAAAGCGGACGTAGGCGCCGGAATAGACCTCCTCTTCACTGCATCGCAGCGTGACCTGCGGCGTCGTCACCGTCAGCGCGGCGGTTGCCGTCAGACCGGAAACAGGCTCCACGGCGCGCATCACGTAGACGCCGGGCGAGGGATCATCGAACGACGACAGATACAGCTCGGTGGAATCGTCGTCCGCGTCATAATAGGTATAGGGCGCACCGTCGGTGCTGCTGACGGTCGGATCCAGCAGGAAATAGACCGCCCTGTCCTCCGGGAAGCCGGAAAGCCGCACCGTAAAGCTGCCGCCCTCGGTCACGCTCGCAGGACTGATCGTCAGCGTGGGCGTCAGATCGCCGATCGAAACGCGCAGCTGTGCCACCGCGCCGCTGGAGCTGCCCACCGCGCGGATGGTATGTACGCCGCGCAGCATCGTGCTGCCGCGCAGCGTGACGGTGCGTTCCTCCGTGGCGTTGTCGCTGTATTCATAGTCGAAGTAATCGTCGCTGCGGTCGAGGTAGAAGTACACATATTCGCCGCTGCGGAAGCCGCTGAACGCGATCTCGACGTCGTCGCCGAGCCGCGGCGACTCCGTCACGAGGCGGATCGCGGGATTATACTTGCCCGCAGTGCCCTGCACAGGCGCGGACGTGCCTGTATTGCCGGCGCGGTCGATCGCCTCGACCTTGAACCAATAGACGTCGCCGGGCGTCAGATACGAATACTCCGGATAGGTAAAGGCGCGTTCGGTCAGCGTATCGCCGGCGTAATAATTTGCGCGCCAGTAAGAGCCGTCCTCGGTCTCGCAGCAGTAGACGCGGTAGCCGACCACGTCGGCGTCCGCAGACGCGGTCCAGCGCAGGTCGATCTTGCCCGGGACGGGCGAGGTCGTCACGACCGGCGCCGCAGGCGCCGTGCTGTCCTTCACGAAATGCGTCTCGGAGGCAGCTTGATTGCCGAAGGCGTCCGTCGCCGTTACGCGCAGCGTATAGGCGCCGTCCGAAAGCGCGGCAAACTCCGCCGAAGTGACGTACGGCGAAACGGAAGCGTAATAGGTGTTCGCCGAATACGTCCACGGGCTTCGCTCAGGCACGATCTCGGCGCCGTCCGCCGCGATCAGCAGCGCGGAGACCGTGACGACGGCGCTTTCATCGAGGCAACTGAAGTAGACGTTGCCGCCGTTAATGTAAGCGCCTTCGTCGAATTCAAACCGAATGGCGGGTGCGGACGTATCCGCGAGCGGCCGCACAGGACCGACGGTCAGCATATCGCTCTCGACGCCGCGGCCGTCCCGCACACGGGCGCCGTAGTAATACGCCGAAGAGACCTCTTCTTCTGTGAAGAAGACGTCGGAATAGGGATTGTTGTAATAATACGTGGAAATGATCGGCTCCGCCGTGGCAAGCTCCGCGGCGGTCGATCCCCTGTAGATCAGGATGGTATCGGAATAATCCAGTCCCGACTCTCTCGACCAGTTCAGCGACACGGACGCAACGCCCGGTTCGGCGGTGAAGGTGCTCAGCGCCGTGCAGGACGTGTTGTCGACTGCAAATGCCGGCGCATAGGTCACGTCGTAATCGTCGGTCAGATCGGAGACCTTGGCGGTAGCAAAGCCGACGCCGTCATAGGCGATGCAGAGCAGTCTTGCCTGCACCGGTCCCGACGCGGAGCCGGAGACGGTCGTCGTGTCCCACGTGACGTACTCATAGTACGGTGCGCTCCCCAGCAGCGTATACGCGCCGTCGCCGACCTTGAGATAATAGTCCACGTGGTCGATGCCGCTGTCGGAATCACTTATGTTCGTCGCGCGGATCTGCACTTCGCCCGCAAGGGCGGCGTCGCCGTACAGATAGCCGCTGTAGCCGTTTCTGCTGATATTGAAGCGGTAATAGTCATACAGCGTCGGCGCGGTCGCATCAATCGAATAATACTGCTGCGCCGTATTGCTGGTCACAGAGCCGAGCACACTGTACGCGAAGACGTACGTGTTGGAATTGATCGAAATCGGCTCGGTGTACTGCGTGAAATCACCGGAATAGCCCATCCGGTACCAGATCTCGCAGTCCGGATTCGCGTGCGACAGCGTCAGCGCGAACGGCCTGCTGTAACCCGAGCCGGTCTGCGAGAACGTCGGCGGCGCGAGGTTGATCCGATAGTACTCGTTCACAGTGTCGCTGACCGCGCTGCCGCTCTGCGCGTATGCGTAGACGGTCGTGTTATAACTGATCGTGATCGGACCGGTGTACAGCGTATAGTCCTCGTAGTGCCAGCCGTTGTCGTAGTATTCGCGGCGGTACCAGATCTCGGCGTCGGGATCGTCATGGAGCAGGCTGAGCGCAACGGGGCCGTCGAACTCGCCGCCCTCCGGCGAGAACGTCGGCGCCTGAACGCCCTTCGAGATCGTCAGTTCGTACCCCTGCCCTGCGCTGGTGTAGTAGCCGCTGCCCTGATCGCAGCAGATCTCCAGCCGATAGGTGCCGGCTGCAAGCGTGCAGTCGGACGTCAGCAGATTCCCGCTCCAGGAGGAGCCGTCGACCTCGATCTCCGTGACGAGTTGATCGTTCGCGTCGTAGAGATACGCAGGATGGCTGCTGCTCCACGACATATCCGGATAACTGATGCGGAAGCGGTAGGTACCCGCCTGCTGCACAGCGATTGTATAGTCCTCGTTATGATCCTCGAAGACCATACCGCTTGACGAGACCTCGGCGGACTGCGTCACCGTCAGCGTCTTCGGCTGCGCGATCAGATAGCCGCGCGCCGAGTTGCCGCTGCCGTAGCCGGAGGTCTTGACGTCCGAATACAGACCGCTCACCGGATCGTAGGCGCGGACCTCGATATACATATCCCGGTCTGCGACAAAGGTCAGCGTGTTGCCCGGCGTGCTGTAGACGCCGTCGTCGCCGATCTCAAACGAACCGGTATATTTGTTATATTTATAGCAGATGGTCGTGCCCTCGGCAGAGGTCACGGTGACGGTCGTCGGCTGTTCCCAACTGACGGGAGTATAGATGCCGTTGCTGTACTCGGCGTCCGGCGAGAACGTCGGGACGGGAGGCGGCGGCGTGCCGATGGTGATCTCATAGTAATCGCCCTGTCCCTTCAGTCCGGTCGCAGTGACCGCGACAGAGTACAGGTAGATCTGGTCGTCGGTGCTGCCGGTCACCGTGATCGGTCCCGTGTAAAGCGTACCGTGTTCCACGATATACGACGCGTTGCGGTACTGCATCTCCTGCTGCCAGTCGTATTGCGCATTCGGATCGATCGGACGCAGGAAATAGTAGATGCTTACAGTCGGATCCTCCGTGCTCAGCGTCACGGTCCCGCCGCTTTCCACGATGTTGTTCGGGTAAGCCGCGCTGCAGGCGGGATATTCGACGTCCGGCCAGAAGTCCATGTAGATGCTTTCGCTCTTCAGCGTGCCGGCGGCTGTCGTCTTTTGTGCGTACGCCTCCACGTTGCAGTAATCATTGATGATCGCGGGAGCCTGCGGATCGTATCTCACAAATTCGTCCGGCTCTTCTTTGCCCCATGCGCGCGTATAGACGCAATACCAAACCTCCGCGTCCGCGGGGATATCGGTAAAGTGCAGCTCAAACGGCGCGGTATAGGAGCCGTTCTCGTCCACCACCGATTCGTCCAGGTCGAAGCTCGGCGCGGAGATCGTAGCGTACGCCTTGACGGAGACGGTACAGCTCGTTTCCGGCTCCAGCGACTCGTCGTAGTTTTCAAAATAGGCGTCTTCGAGATTGACGGTGTACTCCCCCGCCTGATCGGCGGTGAAATATGCGCCCCAGCTGTCTTCGTAACTGCCGTAGCACCACGTTCCCGCCACATCGCTGTCTGCGCTATCTCTCACACGAACGGCAAACCGGAATCTGCTGCCTGCGACCTTGTCGATCTGCACGACATATGTACCGGCGGACGGGATCGAAAGACCGCACGAAACGGGCGCGTCCTCTTCCACCGTGATTTCCACACCTGCGGCGTCCGGACCGCTCACCAGCGGGATCGTCGAGGGATTCGTCGTACCGACGAGCTTTTCCTCGGGCTTCTTTTCAGCCTGCTCCACGCCCTCCGCGGGCTTTTCCGCAGGCTGCTCCGTCGGCGTCTCGGTCGGTTTATCCGTCGGCTGCTCCGGCGACGGCTCCGACTGTGCGGGCGTTTCGGCAGGCTTTTCAGCCGGCGTTTCCGAAGGCTCCTCCGTCGGCTGTTCGGTCGGCTGTTCCGTCGGAAGTTCGACGGTGATCTCCGAAGGCTCCGCTGGCGTTTCGGTCGTTTCCGCAGGCGCTTCGGCAGAAGGCTCCGCAGGCGCTTCCGCCGCTGCTTCCGCGGAAGCCTCTGTTTCAGGTTCCGCGGGCGTATCCTGCTGCTCCCCGCTTTCGGGCACGTCAAGTACTCCCTGCGCCTCGGGCGCAGAGATGTCGGAAACCGCACTGTCTCCCGGCGACACCTCCACAGGGGCGTCGCCGGGCGAGATGCCCTGGATCTGGCTTGCAAACATGACGATCGCCAGCAGCAGCGCCAAGATCCTCCTCACCGATCGTTCAATTCTCATTGCGGTCCCTCCTTGCGGGGTTATCGTCTGTCGGCAGCTCGCCATCCGGCAAACCGCCGTAGTATTTCTGTTTCAGTTCTTCCTTCAGCGAAAGCCGGTCCACGTCGTACTGCTCCTCGAGCCGACCGGCAAAATCCACAAAGGCGCGGCACATCGTCGGATAGGTCGTGGTGAACGTGATCGGACGGCCGGAAATGCTGACGATCAGCGCCATGTGACCGGAGATCACAAGCTTGATGCACTTGAACGGCGGCTCGCGCAGCGGGTACAGCCGGTAATTCGGCTTCCGCTCGGAAAGCGCGACCGCGCTGCGGATATGCTCGCCGAATTCCTCCGGCGTGTAGCGCAGCGCCGCATAGACGGTGTCCACCGCCACTTCGCCCTCGGCAAGCGCTTTTTCGTCCGGCAGCGCGATACATTCGTGGATCTCCCCGTCCTCAAGCGTCTGCCGGATCAGTTCGTGCCGGCTTGCCCATGCGGACAGGATCTTCTGTTCGGTCTTCTGCGGCAGCGCGGCACGGGCAAGCATCCTGCGCAGCAGCGATTCCGGCATCGTGCCGAGCGACAGAGAACGGACGACGACATGAACGCAGCTGTCGTTCATGACGGCGGGCAGCTTCGGCGTGCTGCCGTCAAGACTCAGCGTGAACAGCGGACGGCACTCGGCGAGCAGATCGTCGAAAAACGCGCGGTAATACGACAGTTCTTCTTTTTCCGCGGCGTAGCGGTACCGCGCCCGCTGCTCTTTCCCGGCGGCATACGTCCCGAACACGCAGGCGCTGTCCGGCGCGAGGAACAGCGTATGGGAAAAACGCTCTCCGCCGTGGCGCTGGCAGTACCAGCTCTCGATCCCGCCGGACAGATACAGCGGCAGCCAGTTGCGGATCGCCTCGAACATCTCTTCCAGACCGCGGTCCACGTTATGGATGATGCGGATCCTGCCGCCGCCGCGCACGTAGGCGCTCATCAGCGACATCCAGCGCACGGCGTATTCGCGGTCGCCGACCATCCAGTCGATGCTCTGATCCGAATAGAGCAGCAGCTCTTTCTGTTTGTTCTTCACGGCGCTGCCGAGGAAGCGAAGCACCGCGCGCTGCAGACCGCGGATGCCGTCGTAGGATCCGGCATCGTCAAGCAGCGTTTGTTCGTCCACCGCCTCGTCAGGCGAAAGCAGCGGCAACTGCGTGTCGGGTGAAAAGGCGTCCATGCCCTCCAGAAAGCCCTCGATCAGCGAGGTGTCCACGGCGCTGTAATCACGCAGCCACGCTTCCAGCCGCTTTGCGCCGACGCTCTCGTCGGAAAGCTCCGCCTGCGGCACGCCGATCAGCTGCGAAAGAGCGGCGATGCGGTCCAGCGCGTAGATCCGCGCAGCAAGCGCCGTTCCGATATCACGGATAAGCGGATGATTGACGCGCGGAACGCGAAGTCCGCTGCGGTATTTTGCGATCAGCGACGCATCGACGTTCAGCGACCGGGCAAGACGCAGTCCGGAGATATCCGCCAGCTCCATCACAAGCGCAAGGCGGCTGCCGAAGCTGCTTCTGCGACGCCGCTCGCCAGCGGTATAATTTGACTCGCGGCGTTTTTTACCCGCGCCGTGCGCGTCGAAAAGCCACGCGCCGACCGCGGCGCAGATCGCGTTGTCGCCGGCGTCGCGCGTCGTGCCGACACGCTCGCACAGCGCGTCGAGCGCGTCCTTTTCAGCGGCGCACAGATAGACGGCGCGGGAAAGCCGCTCGGCAGAGCTCCGATCGGGCTTCGGTGTCCGGTCGCCGTTTCGCAGATGCGAAACGTAGGAACGGTCGTACTTCGTGATTTTGGAAAACTCTCCGGTCGTCGTGTGACAGACCTCCGAGAGCAGCGCGTTGAACCGCTCCGTGAACATCCTGCGCCCTCCGATCGTCTCAGAATATAGACTTATCCACCCAAACTATACCACAACCCTGTGGAAAAAAGATAGTGTGACACGAAAATTGTCCTGTGACAATTTTCTGACACATCAGGTCGTACAAGCCTGCTTTCTCCGAACTTGGCTGTTTTTGCAATAAAACAGACGATATTTACAATTGCTTTGTAAAACGAAACGTTCTATATTGCTATTGATTTATGATCTTACTATAATGCAAGCAGATAACGATCGTTTTGCGCGTTTCGGCGCAGAAGGGAGAAAACATGGAGATCAGACCGTACAAATACGCCGCTGCGGCGCTGACCAGTATGGGGCTGCGCATCACGCCGCAGGACCGCATGGCGGTACAAAACAGCAATCTATTTTATCTGCAGGCGACCTCGGCGGAGAGCAACGTGCTCAACGTCGCGTCCAGCCTCGGCAAGGAGTGTCTGGTGCTGACAAAATTCGTCGAGGGCTCCCCCATGGCGGACTTCATCAAGCGCCAGCTCCGCGCGCGCAACATCCGCTTTGAGGGCAAGGACGTGCCGCAGGGCGGTCCGTGGGGCTGCCGGCATCAATTCAACATAGCAGACTCCGGCTTCGGTCTGCGCGCACCGCGCGTGTGGAACGACCGCGCCGGAGAGGTCGGCAGAACGCTCCGCCCCGAGGATTTTGATCTGGATCGCATCTTCGGCGAAGAGGGCGTCGGCATTTTGCATCTGTCCGGTCTGATCGCCGCCATGAGCGAGGACACCACGCGCTGCTGTCTGGAGATCGCCAAGACCGCAAAGAAATACGGCACGCTCGTCAGCTTCGATCTCAACTACCGCGCCACGTTCTGGAGCGGCAGAGAAAAAGAGCTGTCCAAAGCGTTCCGTGAGATCGCCCGGCTTGCCGACATTCTGGTCGGCAACGAGGAGGACTTCCAGCTCTGCCTCGGTTTCAAGGGACCGGTAGCGGGCGGCAAGGAGCTCGGCTCCAAGATCGAACGCTTCAAGGCGATGATCGAACAGGTACACGCCGCGTACCCGAATGCGAAGGCGTGCGCCACCACGCTGCGGCAGGTCGTGTCCGCGAACGAGCATCTGTGGGGCGCGATCTTATGGGCGGACGGCGAATGGTACGTCGAGCAGCCGC
>JAFSXP010000020.1 GCA_017443965.1 Oscillospiraceae bacterium | reverse complement strand
CCAAAAAGCTCAAGGCCGCGCGGCGCGTGGAAAAGCGCGCGAAGAAGCGCGGCAGGAAGCCGTCCGCCGGCTGCGCGGTCCTCAAGGTGTTCGGCAAGGTGTTCGCCCTCCTCGCCGCGGTCTACGCGGTGCTGTTCTCGGTGTTCTTCTTCGACCTCGACGGCAAGCTGCTGTACTATGTGGTCGAGCCGTTCCTCGTCAAGCACTACGACAGGATGGAGCGCAGGAACCCGCTGGATATGCCCTACGACATGAAATAGCAACAGACAAGAAACAGCCCGCCGGATGTATCCGGCGGGCTGTTTTTCAGCTGTTCATCTGTCTGACCGATCTGACGATCTCCTCCGACGCCTTCCACGCGGCGTACAGCGCGTCGCGATAACCGCCCATGCGGTCATAGGCGTCCACCGTTTCGTCGATGCGCTCGCGCAGCGTCTCCAGCTGCCGCTGCAGATCGTCGCGCTCCTCATCCGTGCAGTCGTCTTCGATCGAGCGCTGCGCCAGCTCCAGCATAGCTTCCAGCAGCTCCTGCACCTCGTCGAGCATCGCCTCGGCAAAAATAGGATCCATTTCCATAGCGTTCGCCCTCCTTTGCCGACATTATAAGCGATACTTCCAAAAAATGCAACAGTGTTAAAAATCCGTTAAGCGCGCACCTCAATGGCGCGGACGACGCCGTCTTTGACGTAGAGGTCCATCGTGCCGCCGTAGGCCTTCGCCGTTTCGAGATCCTTGAACCAATCCCGAATATCGCGGTTCCAGCAGATCACGCTCGCGGGCACCGAATAGGTTCGTCCGCCCACGACCACAGCGGTGTCGCCGACCCATGCGGAAGCGGGTACGTTGCTGAGCTTGGTCAGCGGCTGGATATAGTCGAAATACGGGGGGCCGTTTTTGTTGTACTTCGCGGCGACAAAGGTGCCGGTGCTCAGCGTGTAGCCGGTCTCGTGCGTGCCGGTGCTGCCGTTTGCACCGCAGTCGATGGTGATTTGTCTGCTGCCGAGCGTCTGCTTTCCGGTTTTCGGATCGGTGTACCATGTTTCATCCATAACCACGCGGCCGTAGATCTCACCCTTGACCGTCTCGTCGCCGAGCACGATGATATCCACCTGGTCGCTGCCGTTGGTGTGAACATAGGTGATGCGGTCGGCGGGAATGCTCTGCTCCGTCAGCTCACCCAGCGAAAGAAGCTTGCCGTCGGCGGAGATGATCATGACGTTGTCCGCCAGCTTCGCATTGCCCAGCGTCCGCGTCGTCACATCAAGGATACCGCGCGTACCGCTGGTCTGCGCAGAGATGTAGATCTTCGCCTCTGCCGTGCCCGTTTTGCTCTGGGAGATGCGGCCCACCTTGCCCGCCTGTTCGCTGAACGTGCCGCCCACGGAACCGCTGAGCACCGCGCCGCCGCAGATCAGGCTCGCCTTGCCGTCGCCGTCCACATAGGCATAGGCGTTGCTGGACGCGGTCCCCGTCTCAACGGCTCCAGCGATACGGCCATCGGCGGTCAGGAGGATCACCATCTGCTGGCCCGGCTTGAAGGCGGACAGGCTCTGCTGCGCCGTCGTCACGACCGCGTAGGCCACGCCGCCCAGCGTCGTGACCGTCGTCGGCGCGCTGGGCGACGGGTCGCAGTTCTCATAGTAGACCGTGACGCGCGTATCGCAGACCGTCAGGATGTTGCGCTCGGCGTTGTAGGTCGCGACGTCCCAGCGTTTGAGCGCGCTGCGCGTCGTGCGCACGCCGTTTTTATAGATCGTATAGTCCGTAACGCCGCCGGTCAGCGCGTCGAAGCCGTCCGTCGAGCCGTCCGCCCGGACAATGATCGCCGCGTCGCTCACCGTCGCGCCTGTCGTGCCGGTCGACGGCAGGAAGGTCAACACCTTATCGTCCTTCGTCACCACGCGGCCCTTGCGTCCAACGAGGGTCGTGCCGGCCAAAACCTTGCCCAGCTCGTATTCCTTCCCATCTGCCGTGCGCAGCTTGCCGTTGGAGAAATCGACGGCGCGGAGCGTGGTCTCGTCGCCGACGCTGCCGAGGGCTTCGACGTACAGCTTCGCAGAGTCTTTGACCTCGCAGCGCAGAGCGTTCACGAACAGCTGCGCCGCCTGCGCGCGGGTGATTGCGCCGTTGGGGTCGTTCGAAAGCCCCTTCGTCAGGCCACAGGCCGCGCCGAGGTCGATGTACCCCTGAGGCCAGACCCCGCCGCTGTCCTTGTCCGTGTAGCCTAGGGCGCGGGCAAGCACCGTGACCGCCTCGCCGTAGGTGATGTTGCGGCCGGGCGCAAAGCTGCCGTCCGGATTGCCATGCATCAGCGCGGGCATGCTCTCGCCCGACGCCGTGGTGGCGAGGTTGATGTATCCCGACGCCCAGTGCGCCGCGCGCACGTCCGGGAATACGGTGCGGCTGCGGTAGCGCACGACCTGGTCGCCGCGGCCCTGCAGCTCGATCGCCATCTTGCAGAACTCGGCGCGGGTCAGGTTGCTGCCCGGGCGGAACAAACCGTTCTCGTCGCCGCCGATGACGCCCATCAGCTGCAGCACCTCGACGTTCTGCGCGACGGCGGCGTTCGTCACGTCGGCAAAAACACCCAGCGCAAAGGCCGCGGGCGTCAGCGACAGGACAAGCGCAAGCGCGAGCACCGCCGCGAAAATTTTCTTTCTCATAAAAGGTCCCTCCTATTCCGCGCGAAGCGCCACGACGGGCTGCAGGCCCGACGCCTTGATCGCGGGGTACATGCCGAAGATGATGCCGAGCGACACCGAGAACGCGAACGCCCCCACCGTGATCCGCGGCGACGGATACAGCGACATGCCGTCAAAGAGCAGCCTGCCCGCGAGGTGCGTGCCGCCATACCCGATGGCGATGCCGATGACGCCGCCGATGCCGCAGATCATCGCCGCCTCCACCAGAAACTGCGCCACGATGGAGCTGCGCTCCGCGCCGATGGCGCGGCGGATGCCGATCTCCCTTGTGCGCTCGGTGACGGTGACGAGCATGATGTTCATGATGCCAATGCCGCCGACCAGCAGCGAGATGCCCGCGAAGCCTCCCAGCACCACCGAGATCATCGTCAGCGCGCTGTTGCTCTCGTCCATCCACTGCTGCTCGCTGTAGGCGTTGCCGTAGCCGATGGTGTTGTCCTTCGTCAGCGTGATCATGTAAGCGTTGAGCTTGTTGGTCACGGAGCTGATGGACTGCGCGTCTTTCACCTTGACGACGCACTCGCTGAGGTCTGCGTCCATGTTGGGCACAAACCGCGTCGTGGTGTAGGGCAGCGCAATGATATTGTCCAGCGAATAGCTGCTGTCCGCGTCCTTTTCGGCGTAGATGCCCACGACCTCAAACGGCACGCCGTTGACCATGATGTCCTGATACAGCGGGTCGGCGTAATCGAATAACACCTTCGCCGCTTTCGCGCCGAGGACGCAGATCTGGTGGTAATCGTCCACGTCGATCTTGCTGATGTCCCGCCCGCGGGCGATCTGGAAGTTGTTGCACAACGCGTACTGGTCGCTGCCGAGATAGACACGGGGACGGTCCTGCCAGTCCATCGTGTCCGAGGTCTTGGCGCCGTACTTGACCGTGCACCATGTCTGCGCGTTGGGCGTGACGCCCACCACCACGTCGCCGAGGCCCTGACAATAATCGTAGACGCTCTCGAACACGCTGCCGCCGTTGTAGAGGTAACCGTAGACCGTGACCTTGTTGGTGCCCTGCGCCTCGAACGCCTCCATCATCTTCTGGTTGTAGCCCGCGACGGTGGCGACGATGGTCATGACCGACGCGATACCGATGATGATGCCCAGCATGGTCAGGAACGAGCGGCCCTTTTTCGCGAGGATGGACTTGACGGCCATCTTGACCGCCTGACCGAATTTCATAGCCAATCCACCTCCTGCGCGTGATCCTCGACGATCTTGCCGTCGCTCAGCCGCACGATGCGGCGTGCAGTCGCCGCGATCCCGTTGTCGTGGGTAATGAGAAGAATCGTGCTGCCCTCGCGGTTGAGCTGCTGCAAAAAGGCCAGCACCTCAAGGCCCGTCTTGGAGTCCAGCGCGCCTGTGGGCTCATCCGCCATGATGAT
>JAFSXP010000019.1 GCA_017443965.1 Oscillospiraceae bacterium | reverse complement strand
GCTGCATCTCAATACCTCGGACGGCAAGATGTCCAAGTCCAAGGGCGAATTTCTGACCGTCTCGCTTTTAGAGGAGAAGGGCTACGATCCGCTGGTCTACCGCTTCTTCTGCCTGCAGAGCCACTACCGCAAGAGCCTCGTCTTCTCGTGGGAGAATCTCGACAACGCAAAGACCGCGTTTGACAAGCTGATCGCAAAGATCGCGGCGCTTACGCCCGGCGGCGACGTGGACGAGGCGGCGCTGGAGGGACTGCGCGAAATGTTCCGCAAGGCGCTCGACAACGACCTCAACACGTCGCTTGCCGTCACGGCGGTCTACGACGCGCTGAAAGCGCCGGTCAGCGACGCAACGAAGCTTGCTGCGCTCGACGACTTCGACAAGGTGCTGTCGCTCGATCTGACCGCGAAGGCGGCGGAAAAGCGCAAGGCGGCGCCGACGGCGACCGCGGGCGAATTCACCGTACAGGGCGAGGGCGATCCGGCGATCGACGCGCTGGTGCTAGAGCGCGCCGAGGCGAAGAAGGCGAAGGACTTTGCGACTGCCGACCGCATCCGCGACGAGCTGAAGGCGCAGGGCGTCGAGATCACCGACACCAAGGACGGCGCAATCTGGAAGCGCGTATAATACAGTTGGGAGAGCATTATGAAAAAGTATAGGATCATCATAATCATCCTGGCGGTCGCGGTCGCCGCGCTGGCGGCGCTGTCGATTTGGCAGGCGGTTGACGCTTCGCAGTACAAGCGCTACAGGAACATCATCTCACAGGACGAGGTTGAGAAGACACTGTTCGGTCAGCCGATCTCGGCGGAGCGGGACGGCGAATACCGCATCGGCGTCAAGTGTGCTGTGAACGGCGATTTCCACGCGGAGCTGACGGTCTATCAGGCGAAAAACGGCGCGTATGAGCCGATCTTCACCTGTCCCGCCGTGGTCGGCAAAAACGGTCCCGGCAAACAGTCCGAGGGTGATACCAAGACGCCGCTGGGAACGTGGACTGTCGGCGAGGCGTACGGCATCGAGCCGGATCCCGGCAGCAAGCTGCCGTACACGCAGATCACGGACGATATGTACTGGTGCGCGACCGGCTCGAACGGCACGAAGTACAATACGCTGCTTTACCGCAGTGACGATCCCGACAACGACTATTCCGAGGACGAGCATCTGATCGACTATACGGTTCCGTATGCCTATCTGCTGGATCTGGGCTACAACAGGGCGGGCGCGCCGTATGCCGGCAACGCGATCTTCCTGCACTGCTGGAGAGGTCCGGATACGCCGACCGGCGGCTGCGTCGGCATTGCAAAAGAGAGCATGGTGACGGTGCTGCAGACGATCACGCCCGGCACGTCGGTCACGATCTACTGATAAAAAGAGACGGCTTGCACGTTGCAAGCCGCCTCTTTTTCTGTTATACTGTTCACAAATCAACGGAAGGGGCTTTCCCGATGAAACTCCTGATCCTCGACGGCAACAGCGTCATCAACCGCGCGTTTTACGGCGTGCATCTGCTCGCCACGCGCGACGGGCAGTACACCAACGCGATCTACGGCTTTCTGAATATCCTCGAAAAGCTGCGGCAGGACGAAATGCCCGACGCGGTCTGCGTCGCGTTCGACCGTAAGGAGCCGACATTCCGCCACGAGAAATACGAACTCTACAAGGCGAACCGCCACGGTATGCCGGACGAGCTTGCCGCGCAGATGCCAGTGCTGAAGGACGTCCTGCGCGCCATGAACATCCCGATGTACGAGTGCGCCGGCTGGGAGGCGGACGATCTGATCGGCACGGTCAGCCGCGTCTGCGAAGAGCAGGGCTGGCAGTGCGTCGTCGCCACCGGCGACCGCGACAGTCTGCAGCTTGTGGACGATACCGTCACCGTGCGCCTGTCAGTAAACGAGGGGCGGCAGACGGTCTGGCGCCCCTACACGCCCGCGGTGTTCGAGGCGGAATACGGCTTCGAGCCGAAGAAGATCATCGATCTCAAGGCGCTGATGGGCGACTCCTCCGATAACATTCCCGGCGTCGCCGGCGTCGGACCGAAGACGGCGACAGAGCTGCTTCTGAAATACGGCAGCTTCGACGGCGTGTACGCGGCGGCGGACGATCCCGCCATCCGCGACTCGCTGCGCAAAAAACTGAAAGAGGGCGAGGAACTGGCGCGGCTTTCCTACGATCTCGCCACCATCCGACGCGACGCGCCTATCGAATTCGCGCCCGAAAGCTGCGCCGTGCAGGCGCCGGATAACGATGCGCTGTACGAGCTGTTCCGCAAACTTGAATTCGTCAAGCTGATGAGCCGCTACGGGCTCCATCCGCCGGTGCCGGTGCTGTCCGAGCAGGATCAGACGGCGGCGGAGGAGGTCGCGGACGCATCGCGTGCGCGGGAACTGCTGGATACCTGCCGCGGCAACACGATCGTAATTGACGTGTCGGACGATCTCAAAACGCTCGCCGTGCTCCTTGGCGGCACGACGGCGGTCTTTTCCGCGGAAACGCTCGCGAATTACGGCGAGGTTTTGAAAACGGTTTTTTCCGCCGATGTGCAGAAGGTCGCGCACGACTGCAAGCCGCTGATGCGCAAGCTCCTTGCGGAGAATTTGCCCACGGACGGCTTCACGTTCGACACGGCAGTCGCGGCGTACCTGCTCGACGCCACGCAGGGCAGCTACGAGCTCGAGCGTCTCTGCGCGCGCTATCTCAAGCAGGCTGCGCCCGAGACGGCGGCGCAGCGCTGCGACGCGGTCGCATCGCTTTGGAAAGAGCTTTCTCCGCTGCTGGATGAGGAAAACCTGCGCACGCTCTACGAGACCGTCGAGCTGCCGCTCTGCGCGGTGCTGGCGGAGATGGAGCACGAGGGCGTGCGCGTCGACCGCTTCGCGCTGATGGCGTTCGATCACATGCTGTCGCAGCGGATCGAATCGACGCAGGCGGCGATCTACGACTACGCGGAAGAGGAGTTCAACATCAACTCCACCAAGCAGCTCGGCGCGATCCTGTTTGAAAAGCTCGGACTGCCGCCCGTCAAGAAGACGAAGACCGGCTACTCGACCGGCGCGGAGATCCTGGAGCGGCTGCGCTATGCGCATCCCATCGTCCCCGCGATTCTCGACTACCGCATGCTGACGAAGCTCTACTCCACCTACGGCGAGGGACTTCTCAAGGTGGTGGAGGACGACGGACGCATCCGCACGACGTTCCAGAACACCGTCACGGCGACAGGGCGGCTGTCGTCGACCAATCCGAATCTGCAAAATATCCCCGTCCGCACCGAGATGGGCGCGGAGATCCGCAAGATGTTCGTCCCGCGCGACGGCTGGCGCTTCGTGGACGCGGACTACAGCCAGATCGAGCTGCGCGTGCTGGCGCATATCGCGGACGACGCGGCGATGCAGGCGGCGTTTCTGTCCGGCGAGGATTTCCACACCGCCACGGCGGCGCAGGTCTTCGGCGTGGAGGTCTCCGACGTCACGCCGCAGATGCGCCGCAGCGCGAAGGCGGTCAATTTCGGCATCGTCTACGGCATCTCGGACTTCTCGCTCTCGCAGGATATCGGCGTCACCCGCGCCGAGGCGAAGCAGTATATCGACGCGTATTTGGCGCGTTTTTCCGGCGTCGCCGCGTACATGAAAAACATTGTCGCGCAGGCGTATGAGACCGGCTACGTCACCACGCTGTTCGGACGCAGGCGCTATATCCCCGAGCTGAAGGAAAAGAACTTCATGCTCCGCTCTGCGGGCGAGCGCATCGCGCTCAACACGCCCATCCAGGGCACCGCCGCGGACATCATGAAGATCGCCACCATCCGCACGGCAAAGGCGCTGCAGAAAGCGGGACTGAAGGCGAAGCTCGTTTTGCAGGTGCACGACGAGCTGGTCGCCGAATGTCCCGCGGAAGAGGTCGGGCGCGTCAAGGAGATTTTGACGCGCGAGATGGAGCAAGCCGCCGAGCTCAAGGCGCCGCTGCGCGTCGAGGCGAAGGACGGCGGCAACTGGTACGAGGCGAAATGATGGAGCTGTTACCGATGCAGGAGTGTCACGTCGCCGGAATAGCGGCGCTGGAGCGCGTGTGCTTCACCGATCCGTGGAGCGAGGCATCCATCCGCGCGGAGCTTCATAACCCCTTGAGCTGCTGGCTCGTCGCCGTCGAGGGCGGCGAGGTCTGCGGCTACGTCGGCAGCCAGACCGTGCTCGGCGAGAGCGACATGATGAACCTCGCCGTCGCGCCCGCGTGCCGTCGGCAGGGGCTCGGACGGCAGCTCGTCGAGAGATTGTGCGACGCGCTGCGCGAAAAGGGGAGCACGTGCCTGATGCTGGAGGTGCGCCGCTCAAACGAAGCCGCGCTCGCGCTGTACGCCGCGGCGGGCTTCCGGCAGATCGGCGTCCGCCCGAATTACTATTTTCACCCGAAAGAGGATGCGCTGATCCTCAGAAAAGAGCTGATCGAATGAACATTCTTGCTGTGGAATCCTCCTGCGACGAGACCGCCGTCGCCGTCGTGCGCGACGGCAGGGAAGTCCTCTGCGACTGCATCGCCTCGCAGGTGGCGCTGCACCGCGAATACGGCGGCGTCGTGCCGGAGATCGCCTCGCGCAAGCATCTGGAGGCGATCTGCGCGCTTGCCGACGAGGCGCTTTTGCGGTCAAAGCTGACGCGAAAAGACCTCGACGCCGTCGCCGTCACCTACGCGCCGGGGCTGATCGGCGCGCTGCTGGTCGGCGTGAACTTCGCCAAATCGGCGGCGCTGTCGCTCGGTCTGCCGCTGATCCCCGTCCACCACATCAGCGGGCACATAGCGGCGAACTATCTGGCGTTTCCCGAACTGACGCCGCCGTTTCTGTGCCTCGTCGTCTCGGGCGGTCACACGCTGATCGTCGACGTCGCGGACTACACGCAGTTTCACATCCTCGGCACCACGCGCGACGACGCGGCGGGCGAGAGCTTTGATAAGATCGCCCGCGTGCTGGGCATGCCGTACCCGGGCGGCGCGGCGCTGGACAAAGCCGCGGACGGCGGCGACCCCGGCAGGTATCGCCTCCCGGTGGCGCAGGTCACGGACGCGCCGCTCGACATGTCCTTTTCCGGGCTGAAAACCGCTGCGCTCAACATCATCCACCACGCGGAGCAGACGGGCGAAACGCTCGACGTGCCATCGCTGTGCGCTTCGTTCTCCGCCGCTGTCACGCAAACGCTCGTGCCGCGCACCATGGCGGCGCTCCGGCAGACGGGCTATCAAAAGCTCGCCGTCGCGGGCGGCGTGGCGGCAAACTCCCACATCCGCGCCGCATTCGAGCGCGAGGCTGCGGCCGCAGGCGTGTCGCTCTACCTGCCGCCGCTGCACCTGTGCGGCGACAACGGCGCGATGATCGGCGCGCAGGCATACTATGAATACCGCGCCGGCCATACCGCCGATTCCACGCTCAACGCCTACGCGACCATGCCCATCGACGCATAACAAAAGCGCACCGCTTCAAGCGGTGCGCTTGTTCTTTTTTTATCCCTCGGGCGGGAAGATGCACGGCAGGTCCATATCGGCAAACACCTGCATCCACTTGTCCGACGGGCGGCACTCCGTCACCACGGCGGCAACGTCGCTGAGATCGGCGATCTTGACGAACGAGGACTTGTCCAGCTTGCTGGAATCGACGGCAAGATACGTCCTGCCCGCGGACGCGATCATCGCCTGCTTCAGCAGGGAGTGGAACTCGCTGGAGTCGGTGATGCCGAACTCTGTGCTCAGCCCCTTGCACGAGATGATCGCCTTGTCCACGTGGTACTTGCGGATCATCTCCTCCGCCTGGCTGCCGACAAGCGCCAGCGATTCCGGCTTCAGCCGCCCGCCGGTGGACATGATCGTCCAGCCGTCCACGTCGGAAAGCTCCTGCACGATCTCGATGGAGTTCGTGATCACGGTGATCTTGTGCTTTTCCTTTAGGTGGCGCGCGATATAAAGCGACGTCGAGCTGTCGTCCAGCATGATGTGGTCGCCGTCCTCAATCAGCCCGCTCACAAGCTGCCCGATGGTGTGCTTGGCGTCGATGTTCGTCTTGTTGCGGATCGTGTAGGACAGGTCGGTCTTGGTGCTGTTGCCCCAGATGGCGCCGCCGTAGGTCTTGGTGGCAAAGCCCTCGCGCTCCAGCTTGTCCAGATCGCGGCGGATCGTCTCCTCGGTCACGCCGTAGTGCGCGGCAAGCTCCGATACCACCACACGCTGCTCGGTTTTCAGCTTGGCTTTGATCTCGTTTTTTCGCTCGATGGCAAGCATACGATCACTCCCAATTTGTGGGTTTCCGAAAAGAACCCACATAAAACAACATTATTGTAGCAGATTATTCCCGAATGCGCAAGTGCCAATCTTCCGCCCCGCGCAGAGAAAAAGCCTTCCCCTTGAGGGGAAGGTGCCCAGTGCGCACACTGGGCGGATGAGGTGGAAGCGCTCCTCCGTCTGTCATGACTTCGCACCGCGATGCGGCAGGCAGTTGGCGGCGGCATGTGGGCATGCCGCCCTACGGCGTGACAGCCCATTTTCCGCGTAGGGCGGGGTGCCCACACCCCGCCGTCGGACAGTGCGATATTTGTACGCTTGCAATTATGTCACATTTTGTGTATGATAACATCAATGATATTTTTTGGAGGATTTGTGCATGAAACGGATTCTTGCTCTCCTTTTGGCGGCGGCGCTGCTATTTACGCTCGCACCCGCGGCGCTTGCGGAGAAGGCGGAAACTTCTGCTGCGCAAAGCCTTCCCCTTGAGGGGAAGGTGTCGCCGCAGGCGACGGATGAGGTGTCAAATGAAACAGTAGCGGCAACACCTCATCAGTCAGCTTCGCTGACAGCTTCCCCTCAAGGGGAAGCCATGGACGGCGCAGACCATGACGCTGCACCCGTAGGGGCGATTGCCAAATCGCCCGCCGAGAACGCACCTGTAGGGGCGATTGCCAAATCGCCCGCCGAGGATGGTGCAGCGGTCGAAATCGCCCCCTGTGGGGGAGATGTGGCGGCGAACGCCGACACAGAGGGGGGCAAACAGACCGACGACGGTATCCCCCCTCAGTCGCCTGCGGCGACAGCTCCCCCGGAGGGAGCGCTTTCGGAGTCTGCCGAAAAAACGGAGCCTCTCATCGGCGCGATCGTCGATTCCGGCACCTGCGGCGCCAACTTGACGTGGACGCTCGACGACGCGGGCACACTGGCGATTTCAGGCACGGGTGAGATGACAAATTATAGTTGGAACGGCTCACCATGGTACAACAACAGCACTATAAAAATCGTTGTAATCAACTCCGGCGTGACGTGCATCGGGGACCGCGCGTTTGACAACTGTACCAGCCTGACGAGCGTGACGATCCCGGACAGCGTGACGAGCATCAGGCAAGATGCGTTCTCCGGTTGCTTCAGCCTGACGAGCATCACGATCCCGAACAGCGTGACAAGCATCGGGAGCAATGCGTTCGAGGTAAGCAGCATCCTGACTTACAACGAGTATGATAATGCGCTGTACTTGGGCAACGCGCAAAATCCATATCTTGTTTTGGTCGAGGCAAAGAACACGTCAATCACTTTCTGTACGATCCACGACAGCACAAAAATCATTTACAGCGGCGCATTCTACTGCAGCAGTCTGACGAGTATCACGATCCCGGACAGCGTGACGAGCATCGGCGCCGGTGCGTTCGAGGAATGCAGCAGTTTGTCGAGTGTCACGATCCCGTACAGCGTGACGAGCATCGGCGCCGGTGCGTTCTACAATTGCAGCAGCTTGATGAGCATTACAATCCCGGACAGCGTGACGAGCATAGGCGGCAGTGCGTTTGAGGACTGCAGTAGCCTGACTTACAACGAGTATGACAATGCGCTGTATTTGGGCAATGCGCAAAATCCGTATGTTGTTCTGGTCAAGGCAAAGAATACTTCAATTTCCTCTTGTATAATCCAAAACAGCGCAAGGTTCATTCATAGTCGTGCGTTCGAGGGATGCAACAACCTGACGAACATCACGATTCCGTTTGGCGTGACGAGCGTTGAGAGCTATGCGTTCCTCGAATGCCACAACCTGACAAGTATCACAATCCCGGACAGCGTGACGAGCATCGGCGGCGGTGCGTTCTACAGCTGCGACAGCCTGCGGAGTGTGACGATCCCTGACAGTGTGACACGAATCGGAGGCAGTGCATTCTTTTTCTGCAGTAGTCTGACGAGTGTGACGATCCCGTCTAGTGTGACAAGCATCGATGAAGAAGCGTTCAGTGGTTGCAGCGCTCTGACGAGCATCGCAATTCCAGACAGTATGATGAGTATCGGATACAGAGCGTTCTCCGGCTGCAGCAGCCTTACGAGTGTGACGATCCCGTCTGGTGTGACGAGCATTAAGTACGATACGTTTCGGGGGTGCAGCAGCCTAACGAGCATCGCAATTTCGCACAGCGTGACGAGTATCGAGAGCTCTACATTCTATGGCTGCAATAGTTTGAAAACCGTTATTTACTGCGGCACGGAGGCGCAATGGAGAGCCATATCCATTGGCAGCGGCAACAGCTCGCTGACAAACGCAACGCGGCAGTACCACAGTTGGGACAGCGGAACGACAACAACTGCGAACAGTTGCACGGAAACGGGCGTAATGACCTATATCTGTACAATCTGCGGCGAATCGAAGACAGAAACAATTCCCGCGCTTGTGCACGATCTTGTGCATCACGATGCGAAAGCAGCGACTTGTACAGAGATTGGATGGGATGCATATGACACCTGCTCCCGCTGTGATTATTCGACCTACGTGGAGATACTGGCACACGGGCACAATCTGATCCACCATGACGCGCAGGCGGCGACCTGTACGGAGATCGGCTGGGGCGAGTATGATACCTGCTCCCGCTGCGATTATACGACCTATGCAGAGATCGCTGCGCTTGGTCATGATCTGATCCACCACGATGCGAAAGCGCCGACCTGTACGGAGATCGGCTGGGCTGCGTATGACACCTGTTCGCGCTGCGATTATATGACATACGCTGAAATCCCGGCGAACGGACACACGGCAGGCGCTGCCGTGCGTGAAAACGAAATCGCGCCGACCTGTACCGTCGCGGGCGGTTACGACGATGTCGTCTACTGCACGGTCTGCGGCGCGGAGTTGAGCCGTGAGCAAAAATCGATTCCGGCGCTCGGTCATGATCTTGAATTGCGAAACGGTGTTGCACCGACCTGTACCCAAGCCGGCTACTCTTTGTATACCTGTTCCCGTTGCGATTATGTGGAATATATGGATTTGCCCGCGCTCGGGCATGATTTGATCCACCACGACGCGCAAGCAGTTACTTGCACGGAGATTGGTTGGGAGGCATACGACACCTGCTCTCGCTGTGATTACTCGACGTATGAAGAGATCCCTGCGCTGGGACATGATATGCAGTATCGAAACGGGAAAGATGCAACTTGCACAGAAGCCGGCTGGTCAGTATACGCCTGCACACGCTGCGATCATACGACGTATACGGAACTCCTGATACTTGGGCACAATCTTGTACATCACGATGCGAAAGCAGCGACCTGTACCGAGGTCGGCTGGGATGAGTATGATACCTGTTCCCGTTGCGATTATACGACCTAGGGGGAGATCGCCGCGCTCGGGCATAACTATGTCGGCGAAGTCACGACCGCACCGACCTGTACGGAAAGCGGTTTGATGACCTACACCTGTACGCACGACGCAACGCATACCTACACCGAGGAGATCGAAGCGCTCGGGCACAACTATGTGAAGTCCGACTACGTCGATCCGACCTGCACGACGGGCGGCTGGGCGCTGCTGATCTGTTCGCGCTGCAGCGATATGAAATATGAGGAATATGAGCCGCTCGGACATGACCTGGTGCACCACGACGCGCGGGCAGCGACCTGTACCGAGGTCGGCTGGGAGGCTTATGATACCTGCTCCCGCTGCGATTATACGACCTACGCGGAGATCGCGGCGCTTGGTCATAACTACGCCGACGAAGTGACAACCGAGCCGACCTGCACGGAGACGGGCGTCCGCACCTACACCTGTACGCACGACGCGAGCCACACCTATACCGAGGAGATCGCGGCGCTCGGGCACGACATGGTGGTAAAGCAGCGTACCGAGCCGACGACAGAGGCGGACGGCTATGAGATCGCGGTCTGCTCACGCTGCGGGAAGACGACCAGAACGACGCTGCCGAAGCTCTCCGCCGTCAAACCCGGTGACATAAACGGCGACAACGCGGTCAATATGCGCGACGTGCTGACGCTGCGGCAGAGCATGGCGGGCGGTTACGGCATAAGCATCGACGCGAGCGTTGCCGACCTCAACCATGACGGCAGCGTGAATATGCGCGATCTGCTGACGCTGCGGCAGTACCTCGCCGGCGGCTACGGCATCGTGCTGACGCCCGCGAGCGGCGGTCAGCCGCTTGACGACAACAGTACGCCGTGGATATCCGCGCCGTAAAGAAATACAAAACAGGCGGCTTCCGAGGGATCGGGAGCCGCCTTTTCCTTTGGGCATACTAAATTATGTAAACTATTTCGATCTTCCTCTTGCAAAAGCGCGCGGAATTTGATACATTATATAGGCGCATCCCGAAACGAACCGAAAAGGCGGAGAAATACCATGGTATTTTCCAGTCTGATCTTTCTATATGTGTTCTTCCCGCTCTGCCTGCTGGCATACTTTCTTGTGCCCGGGCTGAAGGGGAAAAACGGCGTGCTGATCGCGGCAAGCCTCGTGTTTTACGCATGGGGCGAGCCGCTGTACGTGTTTCTGCTGGTCGCCGTCGCCGCCGCGAATTACGGCTTCGGGCGGCTGATCGGGCGCCTTGCCGTCGGCAGCCGCGAACGGAAAGCCGCGCTGGTCTGCGCCGTCGTGCTGGACGTGGCGGTGCTCTGCGCGTTCAAGTACACGGGGCTTCTCGTGCAGACGGCAAACGACCTTCTGCATCTGGCGCTTCCCGTGCCGCAGATCGCGCTGCCGCTGGGCGTGTCGTTCTACATCTTCCAGTCGATCTCCTACGTGGCGGACGTCTACCGCGACGAGGTGTCGCCGCAGAAATCATTCTGGCGTTTTCTGCTGTACGTGTCGCTGTTCCCGCAGCTGATTGCCGGTCCCATCGTGCGCTACCGCGACATCGCCGCGCAACTGGAAAAGCGCGAGATCTCCGTAGAGGGCATCTTCTACGGCGCGATGCGCATGTGCATCGGTCTCGGCAAAAAGGTACTGCTCGCCAACTACGCCGGCAAGGTCGCCGACCAACTTCTCGCAAGCGTGGGCACGGTCAGCGGTACGTGGTTCGGCATGGTGATGTTCGCGTTCGAGATCTACTTCGACTTCTCCGGCTACTCCGACATGGCGATCGGCATGGGGCACATCTTCGGCTTCAAATACCCGGAGAACTTCGATCTGCCGTATACCGCCGGTTCCATCACGGATTTCTGGCGGCGCTGGCACATCTCGCTGGGTACGTTCTTCCGCGACTACGTCTACATCCCGCTGGGCGGCAACCGCCGCCATCAGCTGCTCAATCTGCTGATCGTTTGGTCGCTGACCGGTCTTTGGCACGGCGCAAGCTGGAACTTCCTGCTTTGGGGACTGTATTTCTTCGTCCTGCTCTACGCAGAGAAGAAAAGCCGCCGTGTGCTGGGGAAGATCCCCGCGGTCATCCGCCGTATTTTCACACTGTTTTTGCTTCTTGTCGGCTGGACGGTGTTCTACTACACCGACTTCGGGCAGATGGTGAACGCGCTTCGCGTGATGTTCGGCGGCGCCGCCGCGTATTCGGGCGAGGTCGGCGTGGTCATGCTGAACGCGCTGCCGCTGTTTATCGTGTGCGCCGTCGGCTGCACGCCGCTGCCGCGGCTGTTCGGGCTGATGCTCGGCGGCATCGCCTCCCGCGAGGGGGAGACGGAGCCGACGTGGTGCGCCTACGCGTACCGCATCGGCGTATTCGTCTTCGACGCGGCGCTGCTCTTTGCGTCGACCGTGTCGCTCATCGGCTCGACATACAATCCGTTCCTGTACTTCCGTTTTTGAGGTATCGGTATGAAGAAACTGACACTGACGCTGCTGCTGATCCTGGGCGGTATCCTGCTTGCGGCGGGGATCTGCTCGCTGGCGCTTTTGCAGTATGACCGCCTGCCGTCCGTCACGATCCCGACGCTGCTCGACCGTTCGGCGACGACCGCACTGGAGGAGGGCTACGGCAAGCAGTTTCCGCTGCGCGAGCCGCTTCTGGCGGTCAACCGCACGCTGAATAAATTCTATTATTTCTCGGTCGGCGAGGACAATCTTCTCGCCATCGACTATCAGGGCGGCGCGGAATTCGGCGGCGAACGGCTGCAGGACCTGCCCGAGCCGGTCGCGCAGGAGCCGGAGCCCGAACCCGTGCCAGAAGTAGAGCTGCCGCAGATCGACCTGCCGGAGGAGGACGACGTCGCCGCGTTCGGCACGATCATCATCAACGGCAACCGCGCCATGGATATCCCCACCGCCTCGAATGAACTGATCGTGCGCTACGGCGAGACCGTCAGCCGCATCGCCGCGGCGATGCCGCAGACCGTGCGGACGTTTTCACTCGTCACGCCGAACGGCGGGCAGTTCTATTCGCCGGTCAGCTTCCACACGGGCGAGCACGACCAGAAGGCGATGATCGACCTGTGCTACGGCGCGATGCATGGTGTGACCACGGTCGATGCGTATCTTGCGCTGGCGCAGCATGCCGATGAGTATATCTTCTTCCGCACCGACCACCACTGGACGCAGAAGGGCGCGTATTACGCCTACTGCGCGTTCTGCGACGCGGCGGGCTTCACCGCGCCGTCGCTTGACCGCTATGAATCGGGCAGCTATGAGGGCTTCGTCGGCTCGATGTACAACTACACCTCCGGCTATCCGCAGAGCAAAGCGCTTTTGGACAATCCCGACACGCTGACCTACTATCTGCCGCAGACGGAGACAAAGGCGCTCTACTACGCCGACACCACGCTTGAGGGCGGCATCCCCGTGCCGGTGATCGACATCGCGCTGCGCGACGAGGTGACGAACAAATACCTGTGCTTCCTCGGCGGCGACACGCCGATCTGCGTGATCGAGACGGGATCATCCGGCGGCACGTGCATGGTGCTCAAGGAGTCGTTCGGCAATGCGTTCGTGCCGTTTCTGGCGCAGCACTACAGCCGCATCGTCACGGTCGACGTGCGCGAATTCAACGGCGAGGGCAAGCCGCAGCTCGATCTGGCGCAATTTGCGCGCGAGCAGGGGATCGACGATCTGCTGATTCTGGACTATCCGTTTATGATCAACAGCAAGGCGTATATCAACATGCTGGACAGACTGATCCCGTAAAAGCAAAAAAAGACCGCGTGGAGTTTTCCCGACTCCACGCGGTCTTTTTTTCGTTATTTGATCTCGATATTCTTGCTTGTGACGAGTCCGCCGTTGAAGTAGATCGACAGCGTGTAGCTTCCCGCCTCCTGCGGCGTCTCGGACAGCGTACCGACGCAGAGGCTGCCCTCCCACATGTCGTTCCAGACCGCCTCGCCGGTGTCGCAGCAGACGATCTCGCCGTCAGCATTTCGCAGGATGTAGGCGTAGGACACCACATCGTCGCTGCTGCGCCGCGCGGAGATCGCCTGGATGGCGAACGCGATCTTCTCGCCCGCGGCGTAGCTGCCGCTGTCGCGCCGCGTCGTGAGATCCTTCGCCGCGGTCACGCCCTCGCTCTTACCGAGGAAGTAGCCCACGTAGATGTTCGTCAGACCGTAGTCGGTGAACTTGGGCGCGCTTTCTCCCTCCAGCGTCAGCTTGCTCTGCCCGAGGACCGCCACGCCCGCGGCGGACTGCACCTCGATCTCATAGCTCGCCGTCGGTATAAGCGCGGTCAGCTCGGCGCTCGTCGTGTCAACGGTCATGCTCTGCGGCGTCGCGCCCTTGATCTTCGGCGTGTAGGTGACGATCCATTCGCCCTCGTCCGCGCACGTCCATGTGACGGTCGCGCTGCTGCCGCCCGTCCATTCGGCGGCGAGGTCGGAGATCTCCAGACCGCTGGTGCGGACAAGCGTCTGCGCCGTCGCCGCCATGCCGCGGCAGTACAGCTCCACGGTATACATCTCGCCGTCGGTCAGCTTCTCGAAGGTCACTTCATTTTCCGCGCCTTTCACCGCGCGGGTGTCGGACGTTCCGTCCGCGCCGTAGCAGTTGACCACCCACTCGGCGGGCGCGTCGCCCTTAAAAGTCCAGCTCACCGTCAGCGCGGCGGTGTCATAGTCATAGCGCGCCGTCAGCTCCACGTCGGTCACGCTCACGGTGGTGTCGTAGCGCAGCTCCGTTTCGCCGGTCAGCTCCGTGCCGTCGGGGCAGGAGAGGGTGAAGACGTAGCTCGTGTTCGCGGTGAGATCAGCGATCGTCACGTGATGGTCGGAGAACAGGATATCCTTCTCCGCGCCGCCGTCCGCCGCGTACACCACGCGCCAGCTGTCGTGATCGGGACCGCTCAGGTTGAACGTCAGCTCCAGCTGCGTCTCGGAGATCGGCTTCGCCACGAAGTACAGGATGTCCGTCGATTCCGCGGTCGTCACCGACACAGAGGAAATGCCCCGTGTCGCGCGGCCTTCGGCGGTCTCGAAGCGGACGGTGTACTGCGTGCCGGCGCTCAGCCCCTCAAACTCGAACGTGCCGCCGTCCGCCGTGCCGTCAAAGCGGTTTCCGTAGGCGTCGACACAGTACGCCGTGACGGCGATGTTCGAGCCCTCCGTGACAGGCGTGACCGTGAACGCGCCCGACGTGATGTCGCCGATCTCAGCCGATACGACGTTCGGCGTGAGACTGAAGTACACAAACACCGCCGTGGCGGCAAGCAGCACCGCGCAGAGCGCGATCCAGATCCAGATGGGCACGCGCTTTTTCGGCTTGAACTCAGCGTCGTCCGCGGGGAACGCTTCCTCCGCCGCTTCCTCGACGGGCTCGGCGGCTTTCGCCTCCTCTTCCAGCTCCGCCTGCACGTTGGCGACCAGTTCGTTGAGCGATTCGGTGTCCGGCGAGAAGTGCTCGACGAATTCCTCGTCCAGTTCCTCTTTTTTCGCAAACTGCACCGGCTCGACCTTTTCCTCCATCGCCTCCTGTGTCAGCTGCGTGTCCTCGTCGGTGACGATCGGCGGCACGATGATCGCGTCGGCAAGCTCGTTGCGCTTGACGTAATCGGTCAGCGCCTCCTTCAGCTCCTCGGGCGACTGGTAGCGGTCGGCGGGATCGAACGCGCAGGTCTTCAGGATGATCTCCGACATCTCGTAGTCCGCGTACAGCGGCACGGGCATCGACTCGCCGGCAATGCGCCGCTCGGTCGCGGCGACGGCGGAGGTGTACTCATCCTCAAAAGGCGCGTGACCGCCGTTGTAGATGTTATACAGGATCACGCCGACGGCGTAGATATCCTGCGTCGTGTTCATCGGCGACAGGTCGCCGTACAGCTCGGGTGCGCTGTAAGCGCTCAGCATCCTGCGCGGGAACGACGCGAATTTCAGCTGCTCCGTGCGGAACAGACCGAGATCGCTCAGCATGAAATGCCCCTTTTGGTTCAGCAGGATGTTTTCCGGCTTGATGTTCACGTGCATCAGACCCGCCTTGCGCAGGTCGGCGAGCGCGCCGCACAGATCCAGCGCCAGATTGGCGGCCTTCAGATGCGTCATCGGCGTGCGGGCGAAATACTCCGCCAGCGTCTGCCGCTGTTCGGCAAGCAGATAGACGTCATAGCCGACGCCGTCTTCTTTTTCGTGGAAATCGCACGCGTCGAACGCGGCGATGTTCGTGACCTTCGACAGCTTCTCCAGCGCCGCGACCTCGCTGCGGTATTCCTCTGCGCGCACGGCAAAATACGCCTTGGCGTCGTCGTCCGTCTGCACGCTGCCCGCAAGCCGCAGCGCCTCGATCTGCGTGGAGGATTCCGGCAGCGAGATATATTTCAGAATGAACGTCTGCCCGTCCGCCTGTCGGCGCAGCAGGTACGTGCCGCCGGTCTCGGAAACGCTTTCGACGACCTCCATTCCGTCCAGGAGCTTTGTAGAGAGGTTGAGTTCGTCCATGGACCCGTCTCCTTTGCGTGATAATTCACTCTATTTTAGTCTATTTTCAAGAAAAAAGCAATAACCTGACAAAAGAAAGCAAATTCCGACACGGCGATGCCCCGCTGCAGACGGCAGACGGAAGAGGACAAACGGCAGAGGACAGAGGACAGATGGCAGAGCACAGCCGGCATATGGCAGACCGTAGGGGCGACCATTGTGTCAAGCATGACATGGTTTACAAGTTGTGTCATAACATCGTTTACACTTTTCCATTTCTTGGATCATCGGACAGACGGTAAATCTTACGAGATGTCACCATCCGGTTTTCTATGTCAAGCGTGCCGATTTGAAAG
>JAFSXP010000234.1 GCA_017443965.1 Oscillospiraceae bacterium | reverse complement strand
GGCGTGGTCCTTGCTCTCAAATGGCTCTGTCTCGCGGAACAGCATCGTGATGCACCAGATGCCGGCAAGGCCGACCAAGGTGTAGATCACGCGACTGACGGTTCCGGTCTGGCCGCCGAACAGGAATGCCACAGCGTCAAAGCCGAACAGGCCAATGCTGCCCCAGTTGAGCGCGCCGATGATGGAAAGCGTCAGCGCAAGCTTATCAATGAACATGAGAATATCCTCCTTATTTTTCAGGGGTCGTGCCCTAGTATCCGCATCTGTCAAAGTTTTATGCAGCCAAAATATTTTTTAGAAAAAATTGGCAAAGGCGTTGCGTTCGCGTTTCGGGCATAGTATAATCGGTTTGTCCGAAAAAATACCGTTTGCGCGAAAGGAGAACCGCGATGAACGAGAAATTCAAGAGCCTTGGTTTTTATCCCGCCGATATCCTGCTGCCGAAGGACGTCGACATGGAGAAGTGGGCGGTCGTCGCCTGCGACCAGTTCACGTCCGAGCCGGAGTACTGGGAGCGCGTGGAGCAGACGGTCGGCGACGCGCCGTCCACGCTGCGCCTGATCCTGCCCGAAGCGGAGCTGAAAGCGCCGGACGTCGAGCAGCACATTGAGAAGATCAATGCGACGATGGACGACTATCTGAAGCGTGATCTGTTCCAGCCGCTGAAGGATTCGCTCATTTACATTGAGCGCGTGCAGTCCGACGGGCGCATCCGCCACGGCCTCATCGGCATGGTGGACCTCGACGCCTACGACTTTACGCCCGGCTCCGGCGCGCTCATCCGCGCTACCGAGGGCACGGTGCTGGAGCGTATTCCGCCGCGCGCCAAGGTGCGCCGCAACGCGCCCATCGAGCTGCCCCATGTCATGCTGCTCATCGACGACCCGGACAAGACCGTCATCGAGCCGCTGACGGCTGAGGCTTCGGGCATGGAAAAGCTCTACGACTTCGATCTCATGGAGGGCGGCGGACACCTGACCGGCTGGCGGCTCTCGGACGCTCAGGTCGACGCCGTGGCGGACGCGCTGACGGGACTGTGCGCCGACGAGGCGATGCAAAAGAAGTACGGCGTGTCCGGCGTCGCGCCGCTGCTGTTCGCCGTGGGCGACGGCAATCACTCGCTGGCCACCGCCAAGGCGTGCTGGGAGGAGCAAAAGGGCAAGAATCCGCTGGCGAAGTATGCTCTCGTCGAGGTCGTCAACAACCACGACGACGCGCTGCAGTTCGAGCCCATCCACCGCGTGCTGTTCGGCGTGGACGCAAACGATTTTATCGCGGAATTCAAGAAGTTCTATCCGGGCGCCCACGAGGGCAAGGGCGCGGGCCACGTCATCGAAGTCGCCAGCGAGGCGTTCGAGGGCTTCCTCACCGTGCCTGACCCGAAGGTGCAGCTCGCCGTCGGCACGCTCCAGGCGTTCATCGACGACTATCTCAAGACCCACGACGGCGAGGTGGACTATATCCACGGCGACGATGTGACGCGCCAGCTCGGCAAAAAGCCGGGCAATATCGGCCTGCTGCTGCCCGCGATGGGGAAGGACCAGCTGTTCAAGACCGTCATGGCGGACGGCGTGCTGCCGCGCAAGACCTTCTCCATGGGCCACGCGCAGGATAAGCGCTACTACGTTGAGGCGCGGAAGATCAGATGACGAGCATCACGCTTCCCGCCTACGCGAAACTGAACCTGACGCTGGATATCCTCCGCAAGCGCGAGGATGGCTACCACGACCTGCAAATGGTCATGCAGACGATCGAGCTGCACGACGACGTGACCGTGACGCTGACGGACGGCGACGGCATCATCTGTCGCTGCGGCGATATCCCCGGCGACGAGACCAACCTCGCCGTCAGGGCGGCGCGGGCGTTTTTCGCGGAGACCGGCGTCGCGCCCTGCGGACTGGACATCGATATCGTCAAGCGCATCCCCGCGCAGGCGGGCATGGCGGGCGGCAGCGAGGACGCGGCGGCGACGCTGCGCGCGCTGCGAAAGCTCCTAAAGCCCGAGCTGCCCGGCGATGAGCTGGAGCGCATCGCCGCGCTGGTCGGCAGCGACGTGCCGTACTGCGTGCGCGGCGGCACCGCGCTGGCCGAGGGCAGGGGAGAACGGCTCACGTCGCTGCGGAGCGCGCCGCCGTTCTACGTCGTACTCTGCAAACCGGACTTCGATATCTCTACGCCGATGCTCTTTTCCCGCGTCAAGGTGTCGGAGCTGTGGAGCCGCCCCGATACGTCGGGAATGCTGGAGGCCATGCACCGCGGCGACGCCGGCGGCGTTGCGTCACGGGTCAAAAATGTATTTGAGACGATATTGCCGAAAGAATACGCGGAAGTGTTCGCTATTAAGGAACGACTGCGCCGCCTTGGCGCTGAGGCAACGTCGATGACCGGCTCCGGCCCGACGGTGTTCGGGCTGTACCGCGACGAGGCCGCGGCAAGGGCGGCGTACGTAAAACTGAGCGCCGATCATGCGCAGACGTTTTTGACGCGTTTTGTCTGAAAAGTGAAAATACCGTCCATACTGGGATACTAACTTTCAGTATGGGCGGTGTTTTTATGCGTAAATTCGAAATTTCTTTGTTGATCGGCGTGGCCGCAGCCATCGTCTGGTGCGCGGCGGCGCCGCATCTGACGCCGATGTGGTGGACGACGGCGTTTTCGCCGCTGTGCGACGGTATCCTGACCGCCGACGCAGGCGGGGAGGGCATCGTGCTGCGCTCGAAGCTGTGGGAGCTGCTGTCGGGCTGCTTTGGCTGAAGTTTTCGTTGCCGCGCAGAAGCTTTCGTGCTAGAATCATCATGGAGCTTTAGGGCAAAGGGGGCGAAGAAGTATGCTGCGGCTGCTGATGGGGCGCGCGCGAACGGGCAAGTCCGAGCGCGTTTTGCAGGAGATCGCGCGCGGCGGACGAGACCATCCGGAGCGCAGACAGATCTTGTTGGTGC
>JAFSXP010000233.1 GCA_017443965.1 Oscillospiraceae bacterium | reverse complement strand
TAACAGTTCTCTCTTTCCAGGGCATTGTCATACGCTCCTTTCGTATGTTCTCTGCCCTTGTAGTTTACTGGAAAACTGTTACCTATGTCCTTGGACATTCTGTTACCTATCTTACCGGTCTATACAGTCCCCGACGCGCCGCAAAAAAGCAGCTTCCCGCAGGAAGCCGCATTTTTATCGTAGGGGCGATTGTAAAATCGCCCGCCATGCCTCACTCTGACGAGGGTCGGCGGGGTGTGGGCACCCCGCCCTACGCGAAAAGCGATCGACCACGCCGTAGGGCGGCATGCCCACATGCCGCCGAAAAAAAGCAGCTTCCCGCAGGAAGCTGCTTTTTACGTAGGGGCGATTGTCAAATCGCCCGCGGACAGGCAATGTGCGTCAGGTCAGTACGATACCATATCCACCGGCGAGGTATTGCCGCAGATACAGCAGATCGCGCATGTTGACGCTGCCGTCGTGGTTGAGATCGGCAAACAATGCGTCAACCGTCACGCCGTAGCCGCCTGCCATATTCTACCGTTATCTATGTGCGAAAATCGGCACATTACGTTTCTGTACCCGCCAGCAAACTTGCCGCCATATACAGGCATAGCAGAAGGAAGAAACACGTTTTGTCATGCGTTCTCTTTCAAATTTGTAATACAAGATATATCTAATTTACTCAATCTTTGAGTAAAAGTCAATACTCAAAACGTGAGTATGCTACGCTCTTTCTATGCTCGTGACAGAAAAAAGGGGGGCGTAGCATGGACTATCGGACGCGGCTGCGGCATGTGCGGGAAGACCGGGATTATACGCAGGCGGAGATCGGTGCGGTGCTGCAAAAGAGCCAGCAGGGGTACAACCATATCGAAACCGGTCGCGCAGAACTGAAGATCGAGGATCTGATCCGGCTGTGCCGGTTTTACGGGCTTTCAGCGGATTATCTGATCGGCTTGACCGATAAAAAACAGGAGCTTCTGAAATGAAGAAGCGTCCTGTTTTTGTTTTGTTTTTCTCAGTGTTGCACTTCAAATGATAACCTGTCCAGCTCCCCTCAAAGGATGGAGGTTTTGGCTCTGTCTTCTGCTCTCTGCCCTCTGACTTCTGACTACTAAAAAAGACGACCTCGTGTGAGGTCGTCTTTTTTTGCAACTCTCTTACACGCCGCGCAGCGTGTGGATGATCTTGCTGATCTGCGCTCTGGTCAGCAGTCCGTTCGGCGAGAACGTGTCCGCGCTCATGCCGTTGATCACACCCGCTTTGTTGAGCGCGAGGACCGCGGTGTCGTTCGTGTCCTTGAACGGGTTGCTCGCCGGCTGTTCGGTCAAATTCTTCGCCTTCGCCGCGATCTGACAGAACGCAAGCCTTGTCACGTTGCCGTTCAGGTCGACGTTGCCCGTGATCCAGCCCTTATCCTGCGCGAACTTCAGATATCCGCTCGCCCAGTGACCGCCGGTGGAAGCCTGTTCGCCATGACCGAGCGCGCAGACGATCAGCTTCAGCGCCTGCCCGTAGGTCAGATTGCCCTTCGGGACGAACGTCGTCGGCGTCATGCCGTTGACCGTGCCGTCGTTGTAGAGGTCTTTCACATAAGTGTAGAACCAATCGGCCTCGGTCACGTCGGTGAACGGCAGCTTCACGCTCGCCTTCGCCTCGACGGTCATGTCGTCAAAGGCGAGCGACGGACGCAGCGCAAAGAAGATGTCCTTCGTCTGCAGCGCGACGAGCTGCTTTTCCCGCGCCTCGGCGGATTTCCCGCCGATCGACGACAGCAGCTTTTCGCCCGTCCACACGTAGGTGTTGACGGTCGCGTCGGTCGCCGAGGGGGACGTGGAGATCACGATGTCGCCCGGCTGCAGATCGCGGAGCAGGCATTCCAGATTGCGGTCCCAGCTGGTCTCGGTGTGCAGCATCTTGCCGCCCGTCCAGCCCGGGATCATCATGCTCTTGACGGTCTGATACGCACCGGTGAACGTGTCGTTCAGCGTGTACAGCTTGGTGCCGGGGTACTGCGTGTAGGTGAACATGTTTTTGACGATATCCTTCGCCGTCGGCAGCGCGATGTTGACACCGAGCGCCTTCTCATACGCCTCAACTGCAAACGCGGTGTTGGCGGCGGTCAGATCGCCGATCTTCAGCGCCTGCAGCTTCGCCGCGTCGGGCGCCTTGCCGCTGACGGTGGTGCGCAGCGTGTTGGACGGGATGTCCGCCACGAAGCCGCCGCCCGAGACGATGGTCTCGCCGCGCTTCGCCGTGATCTTCACCTGATAGGTCAGCGTGACGGTCTCGCCCGCGGGCACGTTCAGCGTCCACGTGATATTGCTGCCGGAGGCGGTGCCGCCGCCCGTGATGCTGCCCGCAATCAGCTCCGTGCCGGCGGGGACGGTCTCCTTGACGGGGAGACCGGAATACGCCGCCTTGGAGTGGTTCGTGATGGCGACGGAGTAGGTCAGCGTGTCGCCCTGCGCCGCAGAGCCGTACCAGCCGGTGGACACGGTGCGGTCGATCGCCATTTCGGGATACTTCATGCGGCTGCGCGCCGCGGCGGTGATGTTGGCGGTCGCCGCGGTGTTCAGCAGCGGGCGCAGGATGATATAGCGCACGCTCGGATTGCGGAACGCGATGCCGCTTGTGCCGCCCATGCGCTTGCTGACCGGATCGAGCGCGATGTTGCCGCCCTGCTCGACCTGATCGGTGCCGCTGGCAAGATCGTACTTTTTGCCGGTGGAATGGATCATATCCGGCTCGCCGTCGCCGTCGATGTCGCCGACGTACAGCATGGCGTGACCGCCGCCGTTGACCGTGGAGACGATGATGTCGCCCGGTTCCATCAGCTTCATGACCTCTTCGGCAGCCGCGTCGACGCCCTCCTTATCGGCATTGTTGTCGTGCCGGTAGACGACCAGCCCCTCGGGCGGGTCGTTATAGATGTCCACGGTGAGGAACTTGGAGTGATCCTCCGTGATCTGGTAGCCGAAGACGTTGCGGTAGACCTCCCAGCAGACCGACGAGCAGACGGTGTAGACCGTGTGGTCCGACGTTGCGTCCTCGGGCGTGACGATCTCATGCTCGCGCAGAATGCCGCCCTGGCTGCGCGGCTGATCGGTCAGGTCGGTGGAGTCGTACTGCATACTCGGCTTGTAGTGGAACGCCAGCGCCGTCTGCAAAACGGCGTTCTGCTTTTCTGTCAGCTGCAGCGCAGCCGCCGTCGGCGCGAACGCCGCCAGCGCCGCCAGCACCAGCAGCACGGCAAGCGCACGTTTGATCGGTTTCATATCGAGTTCCCTCCCGGTTCGGTTCTCTGTGTTCAGTATACGGGACGCGCCGCATTTTGACAAGCGGCGACCGCATTTTTATCATACCATACGCCGCGCGGGAACGTACAGTGCGTTTTACCGCACAGGTATTGCGTTTTGTCTCAAAATTGCGCCGTTTTGCCTTGCATATCGGCTCGACCGACAGGGCGCAAACACTTTTTTATGCCGTGCATGAAAATGTGTTTGCATTTTGTGCAGCGGCGCGCTAAAATACAGGCAGGAGGGATCTGCCGTGAAAATTATCAGCGATAACATGATGCCGATCTGGCAGGAACAGATCGATATCGGCAGCGCCGAAACGCCCGTGCCCGAGACGCCGGAGAACGTATCTCTGTTCTCGCACTGCCGGGACGCCCTGTTTATGGCGGCGCGGTACTGCCCGACGCCGGGCAAGCGCGTGATGATACCTGCGTACACCTGCGTCACCGTCTACAATCCGTTTGCGGAGCTGGGGTGGGAGATCGCGTTCTATCCCGTGGGGACCGATCTGCGTATCAACGCGCAGGCGTTCCGCGAGGTGCTGCACACGTTCCGCCCATCGGCGGTGGTGGCGCATCCGTATTACGGCACGGACCTGAATGACGAGGAGCTGGGCTTGCTCGCCGAGGCGAAGGTGCAGGGCGCGCTGATCATCGAGGATCTGACGCAGTCGACCTTCTCCACGCAGAACGCCGACGTCGTCGACGTGTTTGTCGGCAGCCTCTACAAGTGGTTCCCGATCACGGACGGCGGCTTCCTGCGCTCCGACGTGCTGCCGCCGCGGCTGGACGCGGGGCTGCCGGAGGATACTATGTACCACAAGCGGAAGCTCTACGCGCAGACGATATTCCGCTGTTATCTGGAAAACGGCGACCCGATGATGAGAAAGGCGGCGCGTCGGCTGGAAAAGGACGCGGCTGCGGCGCATCCGTACGTCGTGCCGTACCGCATGTCGGACTTCTCGCGGCGCGTGTACGCAAGCTGCGACAGGGAGACGAACAACGCCCGCCGTCTGGAAAACTGCCGCTATCTCTACGAGCGGCTGAAGGACTGCAAGAAGTGCCGCCTCATCTGGGACGATATTTCCGAGGTGCGATCCGGCCCGCTGTGGTTCCCGCTGTATGTGGCGGATCGGGAGTATATGCGTGACGTCGTGGAAAAGCGCTGCGGCTTCACCGCGCCGCGTCTGTGGGGCAACCAGCATCCCGAGGCGCATCTCGACGCCGCCACGGACTACGTCACCTCGCACATCGTCTGCCCGACCTGCGGACAGAACTACACGACCGAGGATATGGAGCGCATCGCCGTCGCGATCGAAACGGCGGATATGCCAGACGTCCGTTGAAAACAAAAAAAGACCTCCCTGCGGGGAGGTCTTTTTTTATCGTTTCAGCACGCGCTTCAGAAACTGTCCCGTGTAACTTTTTTTGCACGCGGCGATCTGCTCGGGCGTGCCCTGCGCCACCAGTTCGCCGCCGGCGTCGCCGCCCTCGGGACCGAGGTCGATCACGTGATCGGCGACCTTGATGACGTCCAAATTGTGCTCGATCACCAGCACGGTGTTGCCCGCGTCGACAAGCGCCTGCAGCACCGCGATCAGCTGCCGCACGTCCTCCATGTGCAGTCCGGTGGTCGGCTCGTCGAGGATATACATCGTGCGCCCCGTCGCCTTGCGGCTCAGCTCCGCCGCCAGCTTGACGCGCTGCGCCTCGCCGCCGGACAGCGAATCGCTGCTCTGCCCGAGACGGATATAGCCCAGCCCCACGTCCACCAGCGTCTTGACCTTCTCATAAAGCCGCGGCTGGTTCTCGAAGAACGCCAGCGCCTCCTCGGCGGTCATGTCCAGCACGTCGGCGATGCTCTTGCCCTTGTAGAGCACCTCCAGCGTCTCGCGGTTATAGCGCTTGCCGTGGCACACGTCGCACGGCACGTACACGTCGGGCAGGAAGTGCATCTCGATCTTCACCAGCCCGTCGCCGCAGCACGCCTCGCAGCGGCCGCCCTTGACGTTGAAGGAAAACCGCCCCGGGCCGTAGCCGCGCGTCCGCGCCTCGTTCGTGGCGGCGAACAGATTGCGGATCTCGTCAAACAGTCCCGTGTACGTCGCGGGATTCGAGCGCGGCGTGCGTCCGATGGGGCTCTGGTCGATGCCGACGACCTTGTCCAGATGCTCCAAGCCCTCGATGGAGCCGAATTTGCCGGGGCGGACGCGGGCGCGGTTGAGGCTGCCCGCGAGCTTTTTGTAGATGATCTCGTTCACGAGGCTCGATTTGCCCGAGCCGGACACGCCGGTGACGGCGGTCATCGTGCCGAGCGGGATCGACACGTCGATGTGCTTGAGGTTGTTTTCCGCCGCGCCGCGGACGGTCAGGAAGCTGCCGTTGCCTTTTCGCCGCGTGTTCGGCAGGTCGATCGTCCGCTTGCCCGCGAGGTACTGTCCCGTGATCGAGCGCGGCGCGGCGATCAGATCGTCCACGGTGCCCTGCGCCACGATCTCGCCGCCGTGCACGCCCGCCGCAGGCCCGACGTCCACCAGCCAGTCGGCGGCGCGCATGGTATCCTCGTCGTGCTCCACAACGATCAGCGTGTTGCCCAGATCGCGCAGCTCGCGCAGCGTGGCAAGCAGCTTGTTGTTGTCGCGCTGGTGCAGACCGATGGACGGCTCATCGAGAATATACAGCACGCCCGTCAGACCGGAGCCGATCTGCGTGGCGAGGCGGATGCGCTGGCTCTCGCCGCCCGAGAGCGTCGCCGCCGCGCGCGAAAGCGTCAGATACTGCAAGCCGACCGCGCGCAGAAATTCCAGACGCGCTTTGACTTCCTTGACGATGGGCGCGGCGATCATCGCGTTCGCGCCGGTCAGCGTCAGCTTGTCGAGAAACTCGAGCGACTGCGTGATCGGCATGCAGCAGAACTCGTGGATGCGCAGACCGCCCACGGTGACGGCGCGGCTCATGTCGTTCAGCCGCTCGCCGCGGCAGTGCGGGCACGGCACGTTCGACATGCACGCCTCCAGCTCCTTGCGGCTGGACTCCGACTGCGTCTGCGTCAGGCGGCGCGTCAGATTGGGCAGCACGCCCTCGAACGGCTGCTGCAGCGTCCCGCGTCCGTTGCCGCGCTCATAGTACATCGTCAGTTTTTCGTCGCCCGTGCCGTACAGGATCGCGTGAAGCGCGTCCGGCGGCAGCTCGGCGATCGGCTGGCGCAGATCGAAGTGATACTTCTTCGCCAGCGCCTCGAAGTACATCCGCGCGATGGAATCCTCGCGCACGTTGTTCCAGCCGTACGCCTGGATGCCGCCCGAGAGGATGGAAAGCGACTTGTCGGGGATGACCATGTCGGGATCGGCGGCGATCTGGCTGCCGAGGCCGCCGCATTCCGGACACGCGCCGAAGGGGTTGTTGAAAGAGAACATCCGCGGGCTGAGTTCCGGCATGGAGACGCCGCAGTCCTCGCAGGCGTAGTTCTGCGAGAATTGCAGATCCTCGCCGCTGTCCACAAGGTTCACGACCGTCAGCCCGCCGGAGAGGGAAGACGCCGTCTCCACCGAATCGGTCAGCCGCCGCGCCATATCGCCGCGCAGCACCAGACGGTCGACGATGACCTCGATATCGTGCTTCTTGTTCTTGTCGAGCGCGATCTCCTCGGAAAGATCATAAAGATTTCCGTCCACGCGGGCACGGACGTAGCCGCCGCGCCGTGCGTCCTCGAACACCTTCCCGTGTTCGCCCTTTTTCCCGCGCACGACCGGCGCGAGGATCTGAAAGCGCGTCCCCTCGGGCAGCTCGCGGATGCGGTCGACGATCTGGTCGACCGTCTGACGGCGGATCTCCTTGCCGCATTTCGGGCAGTGCGGCACGCCGACGCGCGCCCACAGAAGGCGCAGATAGTCGTAGATCTCCGTCACCGTGCCGACGGTCGAGCGCGGATTGCGCGAGGTGGTCTTCTGGTCGATGGAGATCGCGGGGCTCAGCCCGTCGATACTGTCCACGTCGGGCTTGTCCATCTGCCCGAGGAATTGCCGCGCGTAGGAGGAAAGCGACTCCACGTACCGCCGCTGCCCCTCGGCGTAGATCGTGTCAAAGGCAAGAGACGACTTGCCCGAGCCGGAAAGACCGGTGAACACGATGAGCTTGTCCCGCGGCAGCTGCAGCGAGATGTTTTTCAGGTTGTTGGCGCGCGCGCCGCGGACGGTCAGATACTGATTCATGGGAAAACGCTCCGTAATCGAAAATTTGTTCTATATATTATATCACGCCCCGCCGCGTTTGACAAGCAGAAATCGCTTCCGAAAATTACGCCGCCGCCTTCAGAGGTCAGATGCCAGAGGTCAGACGGCAGACGGCAGAGGACAGAGGTCAGACCGTAGGGGCGATTGTCAAATCGCCCGCCGATCACACATCGCACCCGTCGGCGTGACTTTCCGTCCAATAAGTCGTACCGAAATGCACCGGCGAACAAAAAAGAAAAGAACAAAATCCCTCGCGCCCGTGCGCGAGGGATTCTTTGACGTGCTCATTCGGCGTTGGCTTTGGTGGTTTTGACGGAGGCGATGAGAAGGATCCGGATCGTGGCGCAGGTCTTGTCGATGGATTTGAACGTCGCTTCATCAATATAGCCGGACTTCAGCAGCATCTCGAGCCATCTGCCCGTTTCATTGGCTTCCTTCAGGGCGATCTCCAACTTTGCAATGAAATCCGCGCGGCTGTGTCCGTATTTGCTTTCCGCGATATTCGCACAGACGCTGGTCGCGCTTCTGCCGATCTGGTTGGAAATGACCGTTTCGTGTTTGCCGCGGAGTTCCTTCGTCAGCTTCAGAATATCCACCGATAACTGCATAGACAATTCGGAGAGTTTGTCTTCTTTCATTGCCGTCACCTCGCTTGAGGATAGGATATGTCGCCCCGGTGTGCGCACCGGGGACGCCCGACATGCCACCGGCATGTCGGATCTATATTCGAGTCTCTTTTTTTCATATCACCAAACAGGAGCACCGCCAAAGGCGGTGCTCCTGTTTGGTGGACCTGAAGAGACTCGAACTCTCGACCTCTCGGATGCGAACCGAACGCTCTCCCAGCTGAGCTACAGGCCCAAACGCAAAGTTATTATATCCATGCGCGGTCGATTTGTCAAGTGCGGTTTTTCGCTTTTGCGGCGCCTCGCGCACAAGCCGCCGCCGCGCGAGCGGCGGGCGCTCTTTGCACCGCCCTCACGCCCGCAGCGCGGCAAGAAGCTCCTGCGCCGCCTGCGTGACGCGCGCCCATTCTCCGTCCCGGACCCATTCCTTCCGGAACAGGCAGCCCGCGACGCCGAGCCCCGCGCAGCCCGCGGACATATAGTCCGCGGCGGTCTCGAGCGCCACGCCGCCGACCGCCAGCAGCCGCACGCCCTTCAGCGGCGCGCGGATGTTTTTGAAATAGGAGACGCCCATATTGCAGGCAGGGAAGACCTTGACGAAATCCGCACCCGCGCTGTGGGCGCAGAGGATCTCCGTCGGCGTCAGCGCGCCGGGGATGGAGGCCATATCCAGCTCGCGCGTCGCGCGGATGACCGCCTCGTCCGTGTTCGGAGAGACGATGAACCGCGCCCCGGCCTCGTGCGCCTGACGGACCATCCCGACGCTCGTCACGGTACCCGCGCCGAAGAGCATGCGATCCCCCAGCGCGCCGACCAG
>JAFSXP010000018.1 GCA_017443965.1 Oscillospiraceae bacterium | reverse complement strand
TAGTGGATGCTGGCGGGATAGTCCCGCTTGGCGTCGCCGCGCATCGAGTACCACGACAGATGCGGCACGCGGACGGAAATGCCCATCGCCGCATGCCAGTCGCCCTGCAGCTTGTGATGACGGAAGTCATACTCCCAGCCGGTCACGCCGTACAGCTCGGAGAGCGTCGCCTCCTTGCCGCACTGATGCGCGACGGACTGCACCTGCTTGCCGATGTTGGGCAGCAGATTGTCCATCAGCAGGTCCATGCCGGGAATGTCGAAATACGGATAGCCGCGCATCAGATCGCCGACGGACTCCGTCTGCGTGTCGAGCGTGTTCTCGCCGAGAAAATGCCCCGTCATGGCGACGCCGTGCGCGTGGCACCAGTCGCGGATCTGCGCGAGATACGCCGCGCAGAACTTCGCGGCGCGGTGGTCGTGATACAGATACCGCGCCCGCGAGGGCTTGCCGTCCGCGCGCTGCCAGATAAGCTCGGGCAGATACGGCGTCAGATCGTAGCCGTACGCCTCGCGGAACGTCTGCAAAAAATTCGCGGACCACGCGATCTCCTTGTCATAGGTCTTTGCGGAGGTCGGCGAGTAGGCGCTGGGCGCCGCTTCCTTTCTGTCCGCGCCGCTGTGGGAAAAGTCGATCGGACGCGCCCGCGTCATACGCGGCTCGTCGGTGAAGATCGCGGGGACTTGACCGCCGAAATCCTTGCCGACGGCCTCGGCAAATCTGTCATAGGTGATCTCGATGAATTTTTTCACCGCCTCGGGCATCATCACGTCGATATACGCCTGCCCGTTGTACCAGCCCATGTCGTCGCGCGTGCGGCAGACCGCGTGCCAGACCGTGCCCTTCGGCGCGCCGGAGGCATACGGACATTCCAGCATCCCGCCATCCTCCGCCAGCACGACGTCATACGACGCAATGAGGAACGGACTGCCGTCGCCGGGATCGGTCTTCGGCAAAAGCGCCGCGTCCTGTTCGCGCGTGAAGCAGAGGTACGTCTCGCGAAGCCGCCGATCCTTCGTGACAAGTCCGCCCGCCGCGCCGGAGGGATAGCGGTCCTCGTCGTACAGCCACGTCAGCATCTTTCTGCTTCTCGCCGTCTCGTTGCAGAGTTTGATCAGCGACAGATGCTCCTCGCTGAGATACGGCGTCTCCATGCCGTCGCGCGGATGCATGTGGAAGCCGCCGAAGCCCATCTCCTGCAGCTCGCCGATCTGGCGGCGCAGCTCCTCCGGCTCCAGCTTGTCGTTCCACGCCCAGAACGGCGCGCCGCGGTATTCCGCCGTCGGTTCGCGGAACAGCGCGTCGGACAGTTCCTTTTCACGGTTTTTCGGGTACAGCATCAAACCACACCTCAGTAAAAAGCGCACAGCCGCCGAAGGCAGTTGCACGCTCTATTCTCAGTCGATGTCGCGCAGGATCTGCTCGGGTTTTTCGTCCAACTGCTCGGGATGACGCATCAGACGCTCAAAGTGCTTGACCGCCGAGGCGTAATAGAAGCCGTCCACGATGCGCTCGTCGATGTTCACGGTGTAGTCCACGAAGCGCTTTGAGACGACCTCGCCCTCCGGCGTGACCTCGGTCGCGCGGCGCTTGCGCCCGAACGCGACAAATACCGGCAGGTTGCCGAAATCGTACAGATGATGGATGACCGGCGGGATGCCGAGCGAGCCCATCGACGTAAAGAAGATCGAGCCGTGGAACGGGCTGACCTCCAGCAGGAACTTCGGCAGCAGACCGAAATAGTCGATCGTCTTCAGCAGCCACACGACGAATTTCAGCGACACGCCCGGGATCAGCATCAGCGCGTGCGCCGTCTTGTCGAACGTGCTGTCCAGCGGGGTGTTCTTGACCTCCTCGACCGCCTTGTTGAATTTCTCATAGCAGTCGGCGGCGGTGTCCGAGGGGCTGAGATGCAGCTTGATCTCGGTATCGGGCGCCTCGAGCGTCATGTCCTTTTTGATGGTCATGCAGAACTGGATCTCCCCGTCGCGGCTGTAGATGCGCTGCCCGGCAAGGAAGCGGTTCATCGCGGGATACGACGCGACCGTGCGGACGTAAGCCGCCAGGAAGACGTGCTGGATACCGAAGCTCGTCATGCCCTCGCGGCGCTTGGCGTGGATGTACTTTTCCACCGCGGAGATCTCCACGCTGCTTTGGAAGCTGACCTGCGAGCCGCTGCGGTCGGGCATGATGAACGACCCGACGTAGGTGATCGGCGAAATGGAGCGCAGCCGTCTGCCGTCCGCGCGGTCGCCCCATGTGGGATGATAGCGGTCGTCCAGATGCACGCGCATGAACAGCACCGTCAGCAAAAACGCCAGCGCGAGCGAAAGCTGCGCGCACTGCCCGAGCAGCGCGGTCTTGTCGAACGTGCCGAGCAGGTTATCGCGGTAGAACCAGAGTTCCGTGCCGACGATGCCCAGCAGGATCAGCGCCAGCAGCCAGCGGGAACGCAGTCTGCCCGCGAGCGTGACATGCCAGATCGCCAGCAGCACCACGGCAAGCACCCAGGTGAGCGCGATAAACCAGCCGGATGCGATGTTCGGCGTCAGCCGCGCCGCAAGGCAGAAAAGCCAGATCGCGGCGGGGATCGACGTGCGGTAGAGGTGCTCCTCTCCGCTCCTTACCAGGATCAGTGCGAGCCATAAGCCGGCAGCCAGCGGCAGGATCAGTTCCAGCCACACCGTCGAAGCGTCTGCGCCCTTCCATTCGCAGAAAAAAGCGATGCGGCAAGCGGCTGAAAATACCAGCAGGATCGCGAGGATCCACGTCAGCACGCTTTTGCGCCCGACGTAATAGGAAATACGTTTTTTCATAGTGCTATCATTATACCACAGCAAAAACGCCAACGCAAGAAAAAAGGCGGAATGATGAAAAGCATCCCACCGGAAAAGCGCACGTGATGTTTGCGCCTTTCGGCGCAAGATATGTTATGCCTGCGGCATAGTGATGCTTTGCGACTCCGTCGTAAAGTGATGAGATGTGTTCCTGTTCCACGCGCGAAGCGTACATCACGTCCGGCGGACACATCACGCGCGAAGCGCACATCACGTTCCGCGTGCGGAACACATCGTTGCAAAAAAAGACAGCCTCACGGCTGTCTTTTTTTGCTGGAGCGGGTGACGAGGCTCGAACTCGCTACCTCCACCTTGGCAAGGTGGCGCTCTACCAGATGAGCTACACCCGCGTCGCAAATGTTATTATAACGAACAATTTGCGATTGTCAAGGTTTTTTTACAGCTCCATGGAGATCTGCTTTTCTTCGGTGTCCTCCTGCTTCAGCAGCGCGCCCGCCGCCGGCAGCGACCGCACGCGGTAACGCGATTCGTTGGCGATGCTCTGCCCCTCTAAAAGCGCGGCGCGGTCGAGCGTGTCCTTTTTCTTCAGCGACAGCACGCCCACGCCCTGCGTGGTGCGCGAGGTCTTCATGCCGAGCAGCGCCGACGAGAAGATCAGCGCCCTGCCGCCCGTCGAGTACGCGACGAGCTGCTTTTCCTCGGTCAGGTGCAATATCGTGCGCAGCGGGCTCTTGTCGCTGTACGCGCCGATCAGCTTCTTGCGGTTGGACTTCGTTTCATACGCGCTTAGCTCGACCTTCGCCGCCTTGCCGTTTTCGAAGAAGAACAGCAAAAAGCCCTTGTAGTCGCCGGGCAGGCAGACGAACGCGACGCTCTCGCCCTCGTCCATCTGCAGCTTTGCCGGCAGATAGTCGCCGAGCGACGACGCCTTGGTATCGGGAAAATCGTCGCAGCGCGTCTTGTAGACCTGGCACTTGTCGGTGAACACAAGCAGCTCGGCGCTGTTCGTCGTCTCGGCGGTCAGCGCGAGACTGTCGCCCTCCTTGAACTTCTGTTCGCCGCTCATGCGCAGCGACTGCGGCGTGATCTTCTTGAAATAGCCCTCCTTCGACACGAACACCGTGACGGGATAGTCGGGGATATCGCGCTCTTCCGGCTCCTGCGCGATCTGATGCTCGAAGACCAGCGTCGTTTTGCGGTCCTTGCCGTACGTCGCCGCGACGGACTCCAGCTCGCCGATGATGATCTTCTTGACGCGGCTGTCCTTATTCAGAACGTCCTGCAGGTCGGCGATCTCCTTTTCCAGGTCCTCGGTGTCCTGCAGGCGCTTGAGGATATATTCGCGGTTGATGTTGCGCAGCTTGATCTCCGCGACGAATTCCGCCTGCGGCTGGTCGATGCCGAAGCCGATCATCAGGTTCGGCACGACCTCGCTCTCCTTCTCCGTCTCGCGGATGATCCGGATCGCCTTGTCGATGTCGAGCAGGATTTTGCCGAGGCCCTTGAGCAGATGCAGCCGCTCGGACTTCTTTTGCAGATCGTGATAGACGCGGCGGCGGACGCATTCCGTGCGCCATGCCGTCCACTCGGTCAGGATATCGCGCACGCCCAGCACGACCGGCGAGCCGGCGATCAGGATATTAAAGTTGCAGCCGAACGTGTCCATCAGCGTCGTCGTGCGATAGAGCTTCTGCATGACCTTCTCCGGATCGGCGCCGCGCTTGAGATCGACCGCGAGCTTCAGACCGTTCAGATCGGTCTCGTCGCGCATGTCGGAGACCTCACGCAGCTTGCCCGCCTTGACCAGCTCCGCCACCTTGTCGACGATCGCCTCGGTGGTGGTGGTATAGGGGATCTCGTAGATCTCGATGAGGTTCCCCTCCTTGACGTAGCGCCACTTGGCGCGGATGCGGAACGAACCGCGTCCCGTTTCGTAGATCGACGCCATCTCCGCCGCGTCGTAGAGGATCTCGCCGCCGGTCGGGAAATCCGGCGCGGGCATGATGTCGAGGATGTCCGCCTGCGGATCGCGGATCAGCGCGACCGCCGCCTTGCACACCTCGCGCAGATTGAAGCCGCAGATGTTCGACGCCATGCCGACCGCGATGCCCATATTCGCCGCCACAAGGATATTCGGGAACGTCGTCGGCAGCAGCGTCGGCTCAGTGGTGGTGGAATCGTAATTGTCCACAAAGTCGACCGCGTCGGCGTCGATGTCGCGGAACAGCTCCGCGCAGATGGGATCGAGTTTCGCCTCGGTATAGCGCGCAGCGGCATACGCCATATCGCGGGAATAGACCTTGCCGAAGTTGCCCTTGCTGTCCACAAACGGGTGCAGCAGCGCCTCGTGCCCGCGCGAAAGGCGCACCATCGTGTCGTAGATGGCGGCGTCGCCGTGCGGGTTGAGCTGCATCGTCTGCCCGACGATGTTGGCGGACTTGATCTTCCCGCCGCGCAGCAGTCCCATCTTGTACATCGTGTAAAGCAGCTTGCGGTGCGACGGCTTGAAGCCGTCGATCTCCGGGATCGAACGCGAGACGATCACGCTCATCGCGTAGGGCATGTAGTTGACTTCCAGCGTCTCGCAGATCGGCTGCTCCAGCACCTCGGCGCGCAGGCCCTTGACGTTCTGCGGGATCTCGGGGCGTTTTTTCACTTCTTCGGTTTTTTTCTTCCTCATTTCGGCACCTCTGAAAAAATGTGCTGATAGTATACCACAGTTTTCCGCTTTGCGCAAGATATGCCGTGTTCACGAAAAATTAACACCGTATCTTGTAATTGATGATTGACGTTTTTCGGAAAACAGGGTATCCTATGGAAAAAAGCACAAAGGAGGATACAGATATGGCAATCACACATGTGACGCAGGCGACGTTCGAGCAGGAGGTCAAAAACTGCGCGGGCGCCGTGCTGATCGACTTCTGGGCGGACTGGTGCATGCCCTGCCGCATGATGGCGCCGACGTTCGAGGCGCTGGCGGAAAAGCGCGCGGACGTGAAATTCTGCAAGGTCAACGTGGACGAGGATCCCGGGCTTGCCATGGCGTACGGCATCGACGCGATCCCCGCGTTCGTGCTGGTGAAGGGCGGCGCGGCGATCGATAAGGCGGTCGGCGTGATGGACGCCGGACAGCTCGAAGCATTTCTGGAGGCGAACCTGTGAACGTCCGCTATAACGAGGACGAGAACGTCGTCAAGGCGCTGAAGGAGGCGCTCGAAAAGAAGGACGGCTACTGCCCCTGCCGCCTGGCGCGCATCCCGGAAAACAAGTGCATGTGCAAGGAATTCCGCGACCAGATCGCCGATCCCGACTTCGAGGGCTACTGCCACTGCCGTCTGTACTACAAAGAAAAATAAGCGCAAAAAAGACCGCCTGAGGCGGTCTTTTTTATTTCAGAGTTTCTGTGTGGAGATCTCGCCTGCCAGCGAGACGGCGACGACGGTGTCGTCCGCGTCGGGGCATTTCTCCGGCAGCGTCACGTACAGGCGGCGCTCGTCGCGCGCGGGATCGTACGACTGCTGATAGACGAGCGGCTCGCCCGTGAGCAGGCGGACGTCCGTGACCGGCGTTTCGAGCCCGAGCAGCCGCAGCCGATACGGCGCGGGCGGGTACTGCTTGACGTGCAGATACAGCGTCAGGGTCTGCGCGTTATAGGTCGTCTCGCCCCACGGATTGAGGTACGGGAAATCCGGCGCGGGCGACGTGCCGTAGATGCTCTCGCCGTTCTTTTCCAGCCATCTGCCGGCCTCGCACAGCACCTCGTCGGAGCGTTCGGGGATCCTGCCGTGCCGGTCCGGTCCGACGTTGAGCAGCAGATTGCCGCCCTTTCCGACAACGCGGGTGAGGTTTTCGAGAACGACCGACGGCGATTTGAAATTGTCGTCGCGGCGGCTATAGCCCCACGTGCGGTTGAGCGTCATCGGAGACTCCCACGGGTCGGGGCGGGACAGCAGCGGAACGGAATTGTCCGCCGCCTCGCGGAAATCGCCGAGCCCGTAGCCGATGCGCCCGTTGATCAGGCAATCCGGCTGACAGGCGCGCACGGCGTCGGCAAGCTCCCGGCAGAGCGCGATGGGCATATCGTAGGGCGTGTCGAACCAGATCATGCCGATCCTGCCGTAGTTCGTCAGCAGCTCGCGCACCTGCGGCAGCGCCTTTTCATAAAAATAGCGGGAAAAGTCCTGCTTTTCGGGATCGTAATCCAGCGTGTTGCCGTTGCCGTCCGGATGCTCCCAGTCCTGCATCTGCGAATAGTAGACGCAGAAGGTCAGCCCCTCCGCGGCGCAGGCGTCGGCAAGCTGACGGACGATATCGCGTCCGTAGGGCGTGTGCATGACCGAATAGTCCGAGACCTTCGTGTCGAACATGGCAAAGCCGTCGTGGTGCTTGGCGGTGAAGACGAGATACTTCATCCCCCACTGCTTCGCGCGGCGGACGTAGAAATACGGATCGAACGCATCCGGGCAGAACTGTTCGGCAAGAAGGCGGTAATCGCGGAGCGGGATCGCAAGCCGCTTCATGATCCACTCCGTTCCCCGCGGCAGGAATTTCCCGTCCCATTCGCCGCCCGGGATGGCGTAAAGCCCCCAGTGGATGAACAGCCCGTATTTCGCGTCGCGGAACCATTTGAGTTTATCGGTCGGCATGGCGTTTTCTCCTAACCGTAGTATTTTTCGGCGAACTCCACAAGCGGCGTGTTGTCCTCCAGTCCGTGCGGATGGTGGTCGCAGCCGGGCTTCAGGATCTCCAGAAACGGCAGTCCCGCGCGGCGATAGGCGTCGGACAGGAGCTTGCCGTTTTCGAGATACGGCACCGTGCCGTCGCTGTCGCCGCAGACGAGCGCGACCGGGATGCGGCTTTCGATCAGCGCGGGGATGCGGTCGACCGGATGGTCGCGGTAGTTCAGCAGCGCCGCCACGGTCATGCCGCGCGCCTTATAGAATTCTTCGTACATGTGATCGTCCACCGCCGCGCCCAGCCCGCAGGGACAACTCAGCAGATTCATGACCGGCGCGTCGAGATACAGCGCGGCGATCAGGTGCGGGTATTCGGACGCGAGATAGACCGCCTGCATCCCGCCGCAGCTCATGCCGACGGGAAAACACGTCGGCGCAAGCGAGAACTCATCGTGCAGAAATTTGCAGAAACGCGCACGCGCCGCCGTATCCTCCGGCGGGCACCAGCGGCTGACGCTCTGCATGTGCGCCAGCGCGTAGCCGCGTGAGAGCATCTCGATCTGAAACGACGGGAACGACTTGAAGTATTCGGTCTTGAACAGCCACTTCCCGTCGCCGCGCGGGCGGTCGGGCAGCACGAGGATCGACGGTCGGTCCTCAAACAGGAAATCCAGACGGCGGAAGCCGTTCCATTCGCTTTGCGTGATCTCCGGTCTCATGCGCGTCCCTCCTCCAGCAGCAGACGGCGGATAATTTCAAGCTCCGCGTCGGATACGCCCGCCGCCTTCATATAGCCGGTCCCCTTCTCCTGCATCGTACCGCCGAAGCGGCAGAGACCGGTCAAGAACTCCGTGAACTGGTCCGAGCGGCGGGATCGTCTGTTCCAGCGGGAGAACGACGAAAACTCGTAATCCAGCCCGAGATCGTCCTCCGACACCCCCAGCATCGCACCGAGGATATACAGCCACGTGCCGGTGCGGTCGATGCCGCCCCAGCAGTGGCAGATCATGGGATACAGGCTCTCATCCGTCAGGATGCGGAAGCTCTCCCCGTACAGACGCAGCTGCTCGTCCGTGAAGCAGTCAGCGTACGCGGCGAGCGGGTAGTTCAGCCACTTGACGCGCGACTGATCGAGGATCGGACAGCGCGGCTCGTCCTTGATGCCGCGCAGGTCGAGATCGCAGCGGACGCCCAGCTCGTCCGTCAACGTGCGCATGCCGTCCGGCGTGACCGTGACGTGGGTGTCGAGCTCGGAGGTGCGGTAGATCATCCCCTGCCGGATGCGCCCCCCGTCCGCCGTCCGGAAGCCGCCGAAGTCGCGGACGTTGGTGATCCCGTCCACGTACAGAAGCCGGGGCGGCTGCGGATCGGTGCGGAACGTATAAGCGGGAGAGGCGTCCGCGTCCGTCCGCACGAACCATGTGTAGGTCTCGCCGATCCGCAGGTTGTTCGCCTCGGCACAGCCGTTTTCCGCGGGGATGATCCGCTCTCCGTCCGGTCCGCGCAGCACAAGCTCGCCCGAGACCGCGGGCGAAAAGGCAAAGCGCACCGGCACCGGATAGGAATAGTCCCTGCCGGTGTTTTTCAGATTGAGCCAGTCGATCCGTTCGGTCGGATCGTTTTTCGGCTCGCGGATATACTCCAGGTGCCGCTCGCTCAACTGCGTGACAGTCGCGCCGTTTTCCGGCGTCAAGAGTTTAATCATCAGCGGATCGAACGGTACAGCGGTCCGTAGGCGGCGCAGGCGCGGAAGTCCTGCCCCTCGGCGTCGCTGCCGAACGCGCTCCACGCGGCGGGACGGAAGATGTCGCCCGCGGGCACGTTGTGCATGCAAACGGGGATGCGGAGCATCGAGCAAAGCGTGATGAGGTCCGCGCCGATGTGTCCGTAGGATATCGCGCCGTGGTTGGCGCCCCAGTGATTCATGACCTCGTAGGCGCTTTCAAACGGCGAGCCGCTCACGCCGTCGCAGCGCGGGACGAACCACGTGCACGGCCAGGTGTAGTCGGTGCGCTTCCACAGGATATCCGTGACCTCGTCGGGCAGGTCGACCGTCCAGCCCTCGGCGATCTGCAAAACAGGTCCGAGTCCCTTGACGAGGTTCAGGCGGATCATGGTGCACGGGATCTCCGCCTTCGTCACGAAGCGCGACGAGAAACCGCCGCCGCGGAAATAGCCGCCGTCCGCCGGACACCATTCGGTGTTGGCGAGGATCGCCTTGCAATCGGCTTCGGTCACGTCGTACCACTTCTTCATCGTGCCGTTTCCGTTTTCGTCGGTCGCGCGGCAGTTGGCGTCCAGACAGGCGGCGCCGGAGTTGATCAGGTGGATGAAGCCGCCTGCCTCCTTCGCCCTGCCCCCTATTTGATAGCCGTTCGCCGCTTTCTTCACGGCGTCCTCCGACCAGTAGGTGCGCACGTCCGCGAAGATCTGCGCACGGTTGGTCAGCAGCTTCATAAACAGCATGCCGATGCCGTTGAGCGTGTCGTTCTCGGTCGCCAGGATATACGGCTCGCGGACGCCGTTCCAGTCGAACGACGTGTTGCAGATCGCCTCGCCGAAATCGCAGTTCGGATAGAAGTCCGTCCACTGCCGCTGCCCCTGGAAGCCGGCGGCAATGGCGTTGTGACCGACCGCCTCCTCCTCGCAGCCCTTCGGCAGCTTGCCGTTGCCGTTCATCAGATCCTGGATGATCACCGCGGTCAGCACGCTGAACGCGAAGTCCTTTTCCTTCTGCTCGTCGCTCTTGCGGACGATGTCGGGGTTCTTGTCAAAGCCGATGCGGCAGTTCTCCTTCGCCCACTTGAGCGCACGGTCGTATTCGTCGTGATCGTAGATCCCCTCGGTCATGCGGCGGATGATCTCCACCTCGTCGACTGACTCCACGCGCAGCCCGAGGTACTCCTCCATGAACCCGCAGTCGATCTGCGAGCCGGCGATGCCCATGGTCATCGCGCCGATCTGCAGATACGATTTGCCGCGCATCGTGGCGGCGGCAACGGCGGCGCGGGCAAAGCGCAGCAGCTTTTCGCGCACGTCGGGCGGGATCGAGGTGTCGTCGGCATTCTGCACGTCCCTGCCGTAGATGCCGAACGCGGGCAGTCCCTTCTGTGCGTATCCGGCGAGCGCGCAGGCGAGATACACCGCGCCCGGGCGCTCGGTGCCGTTGAAGCCCCACACCGCCTTGATGGTGCGCGGGTCCATGTCCAGCGTCTCGGCGCCGTAGCACCAGCAGGGCGTGACGGTCACGGTGATATCCACGCCCTCGCGGCGGAACTGCTCGGCGCAAGCCGCCGCCTCCGCGACGCGCCCGATGGTGGTGTCCGAGATGACGACCTTCACCGGCGAGCCGTCGGAATACTTCAGGTTTTCACGGTACAGCGCGGCGACGCTTTTCGCCATGTTCATGGTCTGCTCCTCCAGCGATTCGCGGACGCCGAGCTTGCCGCGTCTGCCGTCGATCGTCGGGCGGATGCCGATGACGGGATACGCGCCGATCAGATGATTCTTTCTCATTCCAAACTTCCCTTTCGTGTGTTTTTTGAAAAAAACGTTTTTGCCCCTTACTTTCTTTGTAATTCTGTGGTACAATTTTGTCAATACGCAAACTCAACGAATATCTTAACAAAATACAGTTTCAAAAAAGCAGGGACGAGCCATGAACACACAAGAGCTTTCCAAGGAGTCTTTTCGCGCCGACAGTTTTTCGGTGGCGTATGCCGAGCGGCGGAAGGTCGGCGAGGAGTGGAACCTGGTCGCATGGAACCGAAAGCACCGCGACATCGACTGTCACCGACTGTATTTCCGCGTCGATCGCGGCGGCGGGACCGCCCGCCTGCGGCTGACGGACGGGGAGCTGGAGCTGCTGCCGGGAAACGTGTATTTTATCCCCGCGTTCTCGGTGCTGCAAAGCGGGATCAGCGGGTGGATGGAGAAATACTACATCCATTTCCGGTCGGATTCGCCGGTGCTCTCTCTGTACCGGCATCTCTCGGGGAAATACTGCGTACCCGCCGACGAGCTGACCGAGCCGCTGTTCCGCACCGTGGTCGAAAACTACACAAAATCTACACAGGACGCCTGCATGCGGGTGCGCGGCGCGATGGATCTGCTGCTGTCTCCGTTCCTTGCGGACGTTTCGCAGGAGCGGCAAAGCCTGCTGCGCTTCTCGCCGGTGCTGTCCTACATCGAGGCGCACTACCGCGAGGAGCTTTCCGTTTCCGATCTCGCCGCGCAGATGAATCTCAGCACGGTCTATTTCTCCAACGCCTTCAAGGCGGCGTTCCACATCACGCCGAAGCAGTACGTGCTGAATAAGCGCCTGACCGAGAGCCGTCAGCTTTTGCTGGAGACAGACCTTTCGGTCAAGGAGATCGCCTATGCGGTCGGCTTCGCGAACGAGAGCTACTTTTCGGAGCTGTTCACGGCGCGGACCGGCGTCTCCGCGACGCGATTCCGCCAGCGCGCGCTGCCGGAAAAGCGAGCCTCCATCCTGTAAAACGCCGCAAAAGACCGCCGTCTTAAGTGAGACGGCGGTCTTGTTTTCTTATTTGTGATACAGCTTTTTCGCCTGCTGGACGGGATCGCAGGTGACGTTCGCGCCGAGCTTTCTGAACGTGCCCTCGTCCACGGAGGCAAGCACCACCGTGGAGTGGACCTCGCTGCCCTTGAGCCCCGCGAGCGCCTCCATCGCCTGCTCGGCGGGGGGGTTCGTCACCGCGCTCATGGAAAGCGCGATCAGGATCTCATCGGTGTGCAGCCGTGGGTTGTGATTGCCCAGATGCTCTACCTTCAGATGCTGGATGGGCCTGAGCACCGCCGATGAGATCAGATCGGTGCGGTCGTCGATGCCGGCAAGGTGCTTCAGCGCGTTCAGAAGCGCCGCGCAGCTCGCGCCCATGAGCTTGGAGGTTTTGCCGGTGATGATCGTGCCGTCCGGCAGCTCGATCGCCACGCCCGGCTCCCCCGTCCGCTCGGCGACCGCCCTTGCCGCCGGAACTGCCTTGCGCATCTCCGGCGTGAGTCCCTGCGAGCTCATCAGCGTTTCGATCTTTTGCAGCTCGGACGCTTCGCCGATGCCGCTTTTGGCATTGTAGACCGCCGTGAAGTAGCGGCGGATGATCTCCTGCCGCGAAGCCTCGCAGCAGACCTCGTCGTCCACGATGGCAAAGCCGCACATATTCACGCCCATGTCGGTCGGGCTCTTGTACGGGCATTCGCCGTAGATGTTGCGGAACATCGCCTCCAGCACGGGGAAGATCTCGACGTCGCGGTTGTAGTTGACCGTCGTCTCACCGTACGCCTCCAGATGGAACGGATCGATCATGTTGACGTCGGAAAGATCCGCCGTCGCCGCCTCATAGGCGAGGTTTACCGGGTGCTTCAGCGGCAGGTTCCAGATGGGGAAGGTCTCGTACTTGGCGTAGCCCGCCTTGACGCCGCGGCGATTCTCGTGGTAGAGTTGGCTCAGGCACGTCGCCATC